>JAZGHI010000390.1:0-8147 GCA_036480955.1 Candidatus Adiutricales bacterium | reverse complement strand
AAAAGGTCTGATTTTATGCGGAGGAGTGGCCGCCAATCAAAAATTGAGGAAGGAGATGGCTTTAGTGGCTGACAGTGTAGGTCTGCCCTTCATCCTGCCGAATGTCGAATTTTGTACGGACAACGGGGCCATGCTGGCTGGTCTGGGGTACCATCACCTCGCCGCGGGCTACCGTCTAGGTATGTCGGCGGACGCCTTTTCCAGAGTACCGGCGACCTTAGGCGTGTGAGGCCGGGATGAGGTCTCCGAGGAGAATTTTAACCGAAATCGGGCTAGCCGCGCGGAAGGAGATGGGCCAGCATTTTCTGCGTGACCCGGGAATCGTAAAAAAAATTCTGGACAAGGCGGCCATGGACCCGGATACCCTGATTGTTGAAATTGGCCCGGGACTGGGAGCCTTGACCGAACCGTTGCTCGAGAGGGGCTTTACCGTTACAGCCGTTGAGCTGGATATCGGTTTGTCCCGCTATCTGGAAGAGACGGTTCAACCGCTAGCTCCCGACCGTTTTAAAATAATCAGAGGCGATATCCTTGACCTCGACCTGGCGGAACTGGCCTCGGACGCGGGAAAATCGCTTACTCTAATCGGGAATCTGCCTTACCAGATATCATCACCTCTTCTTTTCAAGGTACTTGGCGTTCGCGACGTCATAGCTCAGGCGGTGTTCATGTTTCAGCGGGAACTGGCGGAGCGGTTAGTATCCGGTCCGGGGAGCAAGGCATACGGACGGCTGAGTGTGCCGTTTGCCTATTTCGCGGATGTTGTACGCCTGCTGGATGTTGGTCCCGCGGTTTTTCACCCCCGGCCGAAAGTAGGGTCCACTGTCCTGCGGGTACTTTTTAAGGACTCACCCGAACCTCCTCTTAAATCAGAGGCCTTATTTCATCAGGTAATACAGGCCGGATTTTCACAACGGCGTAAAATCATTAAAAACGCCCTTGTCTCAAAATTTCCAGCGGAAAAGGTGGACGCCGCTTTGGCCTTGGCTGGAATCGAGCCGGGAAGACGGGCGGAATCATTGAGCCCGGTCGAATTCGTGATTCTGACAAATTCTCTGCATAATACTTAGTACGCACTATAGCGCTTTATAGCGGCTTGACAAGAATATAATAATATGTAATTAGATCGTTGGAATTTAACGGCCGTATGGCCGACGAGCCGATTTTTTCACTCGACAGCCGGGGCAGGGATTTTACAATTGAGTTTAATCTCGTTCGAGATTATAAATGGATAAAAACCCGCCACAGGCTGAATTTCGAGATGATCCTGTATCTTAGGAGCCCGGGACATTTGCCTGGAGCTGATTATGGAGCTGATTGAAAAAGTAAAAGAAATGCAGACTTGGGCACGCGATAAGCGGGCCCAGGGACTTACCATCGGTTTTGTCCCCACCATGGGCTGTCTTCACCAAGGCCACTTAAGCCTTATGGAGTATGCCCGTCCAAGATGCGACCTCCTCACAGCCAGTATCTTTGTAAATCCCACCCAATTCGCGCCCACCGAGGATTTCGACGAATACCCCCGAGATATAAATCGTGACCTGGATCTTATGCGCAAGGTGGAAGTGGATATGGTCTTCATTCCACCCGCTGAGGAAATTTATCCAGAGGGATTTCAGACCTATGTTGAGGTAACTGAGGTCTCGCAAGGATTATGCGGGGTTGACCGGCCCACATTTTTTCGAGGCGTAGCCACGGTCGTGGCCAAGCTATTCAACATCGTCATGCCGGATCTGGCCGTTTTCGGCGAAAAAGATTATCAGCAGTTAATAGTGATCCGGCGGATGGCGAAAGACCTGCACCTGGAGGTGGAGGTAATTGGCCGGCCGACAGTCAGAGAAGAAGACGGTCTGGCCATGAGTTCGCGGAATGTCTATCTCTCGCCGGAAGAGAGGGAAAGCGCCAGGGCCCTGAGTTCTTCCTTAAAATTGGCCCAGGAAATGGTTGACCGTGGAGAACTGGCCGCGCCGGAAATTCTGGCTGAGGTTAAAAGATATATCGAAGAGCGTCCCTTTACCAGGATTCAATATGTTGAATTGGTAGATCACCAAACCTTGAAACCGGTGGATATGGTTCAGGGGAAAGCGCTCTTGGTTATGGCGGTTATGGTTGGCCGGACCAGATTGATCGATAACACGGTAATAAGGGCCAAGACATATAAAACAGATTAATGAAGGTATGGTAAATACAGACAATCATGCCCTGTATCAAAGATCCATAACCCTTCAACTTCCAGACTCTCACGGCAAGATCCAGGAAGGTTTATCAGTTATATAATTTCCCTCTTATTTCCCGACCTTTTATGGGCTGGTCCGCAAACAGGATAACCCGCGTCGAACTCAAATTGATTGAAACTGGTAATTTTTGAGTTTGCATGGCATTGGATTTTGATTCACGGTTCACCGAGGAGCTTCCGGAAACGCGCAGAATAATTGTGGCCGGCGGATGGCGGCCGGACTCTGATGTGGACCTCTGTCTCATTCTAGCCCGCGGGTTCGAGCCCAGTTCTGAGCTCTGCCGGGAGATACTCAGCCAGACACTAAAATTGTGGCGGGGAGGTGTCGAGATTGATCTAGCGGTGGTGTTCGATAAAGTGGGTTGTGGGCTTGAGTGTTTTGAAGTGCAGAGCTTTAAGAGTACCAGATGCGACGGTGATGGAATCTCATGTCTCGGGTTGTATAAGTCCAAAAAGGCTTCAAGGGCTTTACTGACAGCGATTTGATCGACGTAAAGAAGATGTATCCTTAATCTTACGGTCTGGCGCGGGAAATAACGGTTTTAAACGGCCGAACCCTGAAGTGTGATCCTTGAATGTTTGAGTGTAAAATAACCGTAATTTTTTAATCAGTTAGGCCATTTACCTTGACAGGCAGACAGCGGGTCAGGTAATAATTCCGTGGAAAGTTCGGTATTATCTTAACCTGAAAGGGGAAACATATATGAGTCCGACGAGTTATCTTTTTACCTCGGAATCGGTTACCGAAGGACATCCGGACAAGGTTGCCGATCAAATCTCTGACTCTATCTTAGACGCCATCATGGCTCAAGACAAGAAATGCCGTGTGGCCTGCGAGACCCTGGTTACGACCGGTATGGCCATAATTGCCGGAGAAATCACAACCGACTGCTGGGTAGACATGCCGGCCGTCGTCCGGGATACAATCAAAGAAATTGGATACAATGACGCGGCCATGGGTTTTGATTGGGAGACCTGTGCGGTTCTTACTTCCATCGATAAGCAGTCTCCAGATATCGCCATGGGTGTCAACGGTACGGAGAAACACGAGCAAGGCGCTGGTGATCAGGGATTGATGTTCGGATATGCCTGTGATGAGACTGAGAGCATGATGCCCATGCCCATCTATTTTGCCCATCGTTTAACTGAGCGGCTGGCTCGCGTGCGTAAAAACGGGGTCCTGAATTTTTTAAGACCCGACGGAAAATCCCAGGTGACCATTGAATATGAAAAAGGGGCGCCAAAAAGAGTCGAGGCCGTGGTTATAGCGGCCCAGCACTCGCCGGACGTAACCTTAACAGACGTGCAGGAAGCGATCACCGAAGAGGTAATTAAAAAGGTGATTCCGTCGGACCTCCTCGATGGAGATACTAAATTTTTTATAAACGCGACCGGCCGGTTTGTCATCGGAGGTCCGGCTGGCGACTGCGGCCTGACCGGGCGGAAGATTATCGTGGATACATACGGCGGCCAGGGCAGTCATGGCGGAGGAGCTTTTTCGGGTAAAGACCCATCAAAGGTTGACCGCAGCGCCTCCTATATGGCCCGGTACGTGGCCAAAAATATAGTAGCGGCCGGCCTGGCTAAGCGTTGCGAGGTTCAACTGGCTTATGCCATTGGAGTGGCCGACCCGGTTTCTTTGATGGTCAATTCTTTCGGGTCCGGAACCGTGGACGACGATAAGATAGCGGAAGTGGTGAAAGGAATTTTTTCATTCAAACCGGTAGATATGATCGCGTACCTGGACCTATTAAGACCCATTTATAAAAAAACGGCCTGTAACGGTCATTACGGCCGGACCGAACCGGAATTTACATGGGAAAAAACAGATAAGACCGAAGAAATATTGGCCGCGATCGATTAGACTTACGAAATGGAACCATAGACAAAACTCCGAGTCTTACCCTTTACTGAATAGGGTCACTGAATCTGAGATTCTTGCTGGAACTTGCCTGCCATCAGTATCCAGCGGGATTTTTTTATATTAACTGAAATTAATTTCCAGAAGCCAGCGCCGTATACCGGCGATAGTTACTTTTTCTCCAAGAGTCCGGTATGTTTGTTATGAGTATTTTTCCTGATTTATTTTTTCCCGCACTATCAAAAAGAGATTTTAATCAAAGATTCAAGGTTATTATGGTACAATTTTCCTGAGATGACGCATAATATTTACCCCAGAATAATCTTTACTATATTAGCGCTATTTTTTTTATTCCATTTTTCTCAAAATACCTTCGCTGCGGCCGAATTGAATCGGGAAACCGAAATATACTCTCTCAAGGCCAAATTTATCAAAGAAATTACATCAAGTGACGACCCGGAAGTGGTGTTAGCCATCGCGGCCTTATACGCAGGGCGAATCTGGGAGATCGCGGCCCGGGGGCTGGCCGAGAGACTTGGGGAAAAGGAAGCTTATGAATACATCGACCGAATAGAAACTGAGAATACAGATGAGATAGAGAGCGTCGAGAGCGATTACCTCCAGTTCCAGGTGATGGGAATGAAAAAATATTTCCAATCAACCAGGGCTGTGGCCGGTATTTTAGCTTTCAAGCGGGCAACCCCGGAGGATCTCCTCCAGGTCAAGAATATTGAAGAGCGGTTGAACCAGATAATCCGTTCGGAAAAGGTGGGTATGGAGGTCATGGTTTCGCTTGCCAGGGGAACCATGATCATGCTTTCACTCATTATACGTTTTATCGATGAGGACCACAGGTTCACAAGTCAGGTCAACGAAGAACTCGAATTTAGAGTCCGGCAGACGGAATCAATACGTGCTCGGGCCGATATCCATAATTATTCCAAGCTGTTCCACTTGGCGGTGAATTACTTGAGAGGAGGCTTTCGGCTCATCTACATCCTGAATATGTGTATGGGTGGTAAACCGGTCTCAGAAGTGACTTTCATCCACAATACCTGGAAAGAGCATATCCGTTCGGAGGAAGATAATACTTCCATTCGGGCTATTGCCCTGGATCTTACAGCAGCGGCTGAGGCAAGTTTTCCTTTGGTGGAAGCTCTCATTAAGAGATGAATTGTATGTCTTCCGCACCCGCCTTTGCCATTAATTTAACCTCTCGGTTTGGGTGAAAGCTTCTGATTGACTGCGACGTATTTTCCGAATACGCTAAATTTTGCCAATAAGTTAGATTACGTATGGAGGTTGCTAAAGTGGCTCATGCTATGGAGTTGTTCCGGTTGAATGGTAAGGTAGCCCTGGTTACGGGAGGCAGCCGTGGTTTGGGATATTTCGCGGCTGAAGGCTTGGCCGAAGCCGGAGCGGATGTTGCTATTTGCGGCAGGGATATTCACGGGAAATTGGAGGAAGCGGTTGAAAAGCTGAGAGAGACCGGGCGTGATTGTCGGGCCATTAAATGTGACGTCACTAATGAAGACGATGTAATAAAAATGGCCAAGGAGGTGCAGACCCATTATGGTCGATGCGATGTATTGGTCAACAGTGTTGGGATAGGCGGCAGCGTCCCATCGGAGCAGATGACACTTGAAAGCTGGGACGGTATGCTTAATACGAATTTGACCGGCACATTTCTGTGCTGCCGTGAATTGGGAAAGATGATGATCGAGCAAAAATCCGGAAACATTATCAATTTTTCCAGTGAAAACGGGCAGGTTGGGTTTTCGATCGGTATGACGGCCTATGCGACCACGAAGATCGGCCTGGTTGGGATGTCCAGATCGCTGGCCGTAGAATGGGGAAAACACAATATTCGAGTTAACGCCATCTTGCCGGGAAACATGGAAGAAGGTATGATGGAAGCACTCAAAGATACAGAAGGGCCCTTCTACATGGCCGTGGGCGAACCCCTTTTGAGGATGATCCCGTTGAACAATTTTGGCACCGGAGATGATATCAAGGGCGCGATTGTTTTCCTGGCCTCGGAGGCCGGCCGTTATATTACCGGCGCGAAAATTGTGGTTGACGGTGGGTTCACCATAAACGCGGGCGTGTAAGGTCCCAAAAAATTCTTCACCTAAAAGATAAATCGAAACACCACTACTTTTAAAGGAGATTTTATTTGTCTGTTAAAATACCGCTCCCGGATGAGGATTCTCTTTCGACGGAGATAAAAGACGCCCTGGCCTCTCTGCCCCCGCTAAATGTGTTCCGCATGGTGGCCAACGCGCCGGCCAGCTTCAAAGGTTTCCTTGAACTGGCTATGTCTATTCTGATGAGGAGTGAATTTAACGCCCGCCTGAGAGAGTACGCGGTTCTTCGTGTGGCCCATGCCAACAATTGTGACTACGTCTGGACTCAGCATCTGACCGTGGCTAAACGGACGGGTATTACCGATAGCGAGATTTCCGTTATAGCCGATGAAGAAACAGTGTCTTCCTTAGATGATGAGGGTAATCTGTTGTGCAGGGCAGCTGATGAGATCAGTACAGAGGTCAGTCTGAGCGATGACGTCCTTGTTCTCCTTATCGAACATTACGGCCATCGCCAGGCCACGGAACTCATTCTCTGCATAAGCTATTTCAACATGTTGTGCCGATTCGTTGAATCCACCCGGGTAGAACTGGAAGAGGAAAACGTACTTTAGAGAGTTGGACCGCCTCGCGGGTAGCTTTCAGAGATGCCTGGTGCTGAAAATTATAAATTGATTATTGAGGGTTATGTTTTTCTTTTTTCGATGACTTCAAAGAAGAGAAGTAAAGAGTAAAATGATAATCCGCTGCTATGGGGCTCGCGGTTCCATACCGGTCTCCGGCGCTGAATTTATCAAGTATGGCGGCGATACCACTTGTCTGGAAATACGGACGAAAGATGATGAGATAATTATCGTCGACGCGGGATCGGGCATAAGGAGACTGGGCAACAAACTCATGGAGGGAAAGCGGCAGAACCTGAATCTTATTTTTACACATTCCCACTGGGACCACATCCTTGGGTTCCCATTTTTTAAACCTCTTTTTCAAGAGAATACGACCGTAAACCTCATGGGATGCCCCACTGCTCAAGGCAACATCCAAAAACTTCTCTCAAAAGCCATGACAGGCCCCCTTTTCCCCGTTTTTTTTGAAAACCTCAATTCTACGATCAACTACTCAGGAGCCTGTCCGGTCATCTTCCAAATAGGTTCGGTGGAGGTTTCTCATATCAATCTCAGCCATCCTAATGTCGGATTGGGCTATAAGTTCCAGGAAGATGGAAAGAGTTTCGTTTTCCTGACAGACAATGAGCTTGGGTACAGACACCGGGGTGGTTGTAGTTTCGAGGATTACGTAGAGTTCGCCAAAGACGCCGACCTGCTGTTTCACGACGCGGAATATTCTCCGGAAGAATATACCTCAACCAGGTCGTGGGGCCACTCGAAGTACACGGATGCCCTAGAGCTGGCCATATCAGCCCGCGTTAAAAAGGTCGGACTCTTCCACCACCACCAGGATCGAACAGACCCGGAACAGGATAAAATTGTAGAAGATTGCCGTGAAATAATTGCTTCTAGAAACGCTGCAATCGAGTGTATGGCTCTCACTCAGACAAGTGAGTTGGTCTGTTAGTCTTCAGCGATCCTGAAGTTCCATCCGGGCCCATAATCATAACGCTAATTCACACTCACCAGGATTTCTCCTCCGGATTATCGGCCGCCCTTTTTCATTTGCGCTCAAATCAGGTGGAAGACTGGCTTTGATAAAAGTATCCTCTCTTCCCGACACCCCATCATCTACTTTATACAGGGCTCTTTTAATCTGATCAGTGTTAATAAACGGGCAGGTTCATGACCGGTGAAACAGATTAATCCCGTCAGCTCTTGTAGCTCTGAGTTGGAAGGGGATTTTAGCCTCATCGAAGTAAAACGCAGTGCTGCGGAGCAATTTTTGGATCTTTAACTATGGTGTATATAATGACGTATCTATTTAAAGCTGGTACTTCCGTTCGTAAAGACCC
>JAZGHI010000389.1:0-2151 GCA_036480955.1 Candidatus Adiutricales bacterium | reverse complement strand
AATAGGGTTAAACCTGCGTTTAGCGCGGATGAAAAACGGCATCCCCGGGCCTATGAAAATGGGCCCGGGGATTTTTTTTACCTTGATTTTGATGGACCAGGGTCCAGTTCTTCAGTCCGGCCGCAGGGGGTAATAGGTGCGGAAATCTCTCATGGAACCTGTTTCGTGGTGGTGTTATGGAATAAGGACGGGAAAGGAGGTGATTGGAAATAAAGACAGGGGTCATCCTTTACGTTAGCGGCGAGGCGAACCTAAATGAGGAGTCCGAAATGCAAGATGCCGTGAAGAGATTAGGCATCAAAGCGGACAGGATTGAGACGATTTTTTTCGGATCGTCCCATTTTGACGTAATGGATGCCTGGTGGTCGCTCACGGCAAAGGGCATGAAGCAGATTGTCTCTATGATCGCTGAGTTCGTCAATGGTTCGGGACTCAGGCCCAGCGTTTGGAATATTGAGGCCGGATACAATTATGATTGGGGGAGAAACCTGGAAATCGTTCTGAAATATGCAGGTTCTGATGACACGGAAGACCTTGGGTTTCCGCGAAGCCGGTATGGCATAGGCTTTAATTCAAAATAGAAATCCTGGTCCTCAGGGCCAGGATTTCTATTTTGAATTAAACAATTACATTAAGTCACCATTACAAGGAGGATTTATTTATGAAAAGAAAGACACTTATTTCCATTCTTGTCTTTTTTCTGACTATCGTTTTTTGCTCTGTAACGCTGGCGGTCGGCCATGGTAAGGGCAGTGACAACCAGGGTAAGGTGGCCATTGTGCTTGCCAGTTTCGGCACCACTGTACCCTCAGCCATAGAATCCATTATTAATATCCAGCAGGAAGTTAAAAAGGCCTTTCCCGGCATCCCGGTAAAAATAACGTTCACTTCAAATATCATCCGCTCCATATGGAAGAAACGGCAGGCGGAAGCCAAAAAATGGCTGGGAAAAGGAATCCCCAAGGAGATCCTCTATGTCAAGAACTTTATCGCCAGCATTGGGGATCTATTGGAAGACGGTTATAAGACCATCATTGTCCAGCCAACACATATTTTCTTCATGGAGCAGGCACATGATTTGAACTCATATGTAAATGCCATGGCCTCGATTAGAACCATAAAAGAAAAATGGATGCCCTTTGAAAAGATCGTCATGGGACGGCCCGCTTTGGGAATGCCCGGCGATAAATATGATTACCATAAAGACGTGGAAAAGGCCCTTAAGACTCTGGCCCCCGACGTTGAGATGGCTAAGAAAAACAAGGCCATGCTGGTCTATATGGGTCACGGAAACGAGTACTGGTCAACCGGTATTTACATGGAAACCGCCAAAATGATGCGGAACCTTTATCCGGATGTGGTGACTTATATCGGTGCCGTGGAAGGATTTCCCGGGATCAAAGATGTCTGCCGTTATCTGTCCCATTTTGACCCCGGGAAAATTGTGTTAAAACCTCTTATGATTGTGGCCGGCGATCATGCCACCAATGATATGGCCGGCGATGACGAAGATTCGTGGAAAAATATTTTGACCGAACAGGGGTTTGAAGTGATACCGGTCCTTAAAGGTCTTGGCTCCAATGATAACTTTGCAAGGATCTTCGTAGACCATATCAGGGACGTGGCCCGGGACAACGGGATAAAGCTTCAGTAGTGGATACCATGAGCCCCTTTCCTGTTCGATGGAAATCGGAGTAATATCCCAAGGTCATGAGTCCTGGCGAGTATACGCGTGATGAGATCCCTCGGCTGGAGGCACGAGCCAGCAGGAGATTCGGTTATCTGCTGGCTCTTCTTCTCTTCGGATCGATTATGTCCATTTTGGCAGCCAGCCTCTTTGGTCGTCTGGAAATCCCTGCGCTGGGGGTGGGAAAGTCCATTCTTACCGGCTTGGGATTAATGGCTGATCCCAACCTTGATCCCACCTGGAAGGTGGTGGTCTTCAACATCCGCCTGAGCCGGATATGCCTCTCCCTGCTGGTTGGCATGGCCCTGGCCGTTGCCGGAACGGTATTCCAGGGTATCTTGAGGAACCCATTAGCCGATCCGTTTACCATCGGGGTTTCAACGGGCGCTGCCTTTGGCGCATCCCTTGCCCTCTTTTTCGGCCTTGGCTCAAGGGAGTTCTTTGGCTTTGGCTTTATTCCTCTT
>JAZGHI010000388.1:0-2443 GCA_036480955.1 Candidatus Adiutricales bacterium | reverse complement strand
TCTGTTCGCTGTGGCCGAAGATATTCAGTGAATTCCTTTTCCCAATATCTCAAGGTGGTCTTCTTGACTCCAGTCAACTTGGACACCTGGTCGATATTCAGTAAAACCCTTTGCATTACCTCATCGGATTTCATGAGCCCTCCCCTGAATGATCGGCTTCCACGCTTTCAAATTCCATCCTACTCGGCCTCTGACTAACCTATCGGCTTCTTCTATAAAAAAGTTTAATTAATCTTGAATAAAAAGGCAAATGTAAATACCATTTTTCCATTTTTTTTGAAAAAAATATATTACTAGCCTATCTAATCTATAAGATCGACCAAATAAGATAAAATCTTAAATGATTTCTTTAAAATAAAATCGACTTTTATTTCGTTAAGTTAACTTGCTGATTATAAAGATTAAATTCTACAAGTTCTGTATTTTGGCAACCCTTACTTATGGAAGAATTGGCTGAATTGTCTACCGGGTCAGCTTCGATATTCATTACTGTCCGCGAAATCGGATAATTGAGGCCTAAAACTGAAAGACCTCGAGCCAGTCTTCAGTTTCAACCCCAGGCATCTCCGGATCGTATTTCCGATGGAATTCGGATAGGACCTGCGGGACTTCATTCTTAGACCTGCCTTCCAGAGCTGAAGCGAGGATATCCACGCTATTGGAAGGATAACAGAAAAAATCCCCGGAAATGTAAATATTGGCTAAACAGTCTTCCTGAACCTCAAAGCGGGCCCTGATCAGTCCTCCCTGAGCCTTGTGGGTTCGTTCAAATACAAACAGACCCTGCCGGATTTTAATCTCACGGTGATCAGTCTGTCTACCCTTCCTTATGAGCCATCCGGAATCAAACATCCAGCTTCTGAGTTCCTTGACCTTGTCCGCCAGGATATTGTCTACCGCTTTTGGTGTAAAAGGACCGAGTAATTTTTCGAATTCTTCTACCATAATGGAATTAAGGTCCCCCTCGCTCCATTGGCTAGCCCGGTCCGGCCCTATTTCCCGGCGGATAGTTGTCAGATTTTCTTCCAGGGTTTTATGCACATGGTCACGGAATTTTTCATCCGGCGTTTTTAGAATGCGTGACATCATCTCGTAATTAAAATCAAGGATCAGGTTTCCAACGAAGATCAGGCAGTCGCCGGTCTCACCCACACCTGTGCCTGAAATTTTCCGCCCACCGACTATTACGTCATTAATCGGTTTATATTCGGCTGTTATCCCGATTCGACTGTAGGTGTTTATAATCGGTTCGAGAAATTTACGGTAGAAGTTCTCCTTTTTTTTGGGAACTTCGGGATGATCCCGGTTCAGGATGAGTTGGAAAAAGAGCTGGTTTCCATCGAGGTAGACCGTTCCCCCACCGACCTCGCGGCGGAAGACAGGTATTTGACTGGAACGGCAAAAATCCAGATCGACTTCCTGTTCAGCATCCTGATGAAATCCCAAACAGACATACGGACTCGCCGGAGATACCAGAACCAGTGCTTCTCTTCCCAGCCTGGCCAGGGCGTGGTAAATTAGTTGGGATTCCTCCCACGGCGTTTTCCCCAGGCTATATAATTCCATCATTTCTCCTTAGTAATAAATTCACAAGCCCGCCAGACGAGTTCAGAAATGTCCAGTACTTCGATTGGAACCTGGTTTCGTCTGACGTAGGTGGTCATGGTGCGAACACATTGCTGGCAGGCCGTTACTACGGCCTGGGCTCCGGTTTTGAGGACTTCCTCCATTTTTCGTTTGGATATTTCGACGGCTAGTTCCGGCGCTATCATTTCCAGGTTCCCGCCCCCTCCGCAACAACGGCAGTTTTCCCGGCTTTCCGGTAATTCCACCAGACGCATCCCAGGTATGGACCGGATCACGTACCTGGGCGCTTCGAATTCGCGTGTGCCTCTGCCCAAATCGCAGGGATCGTGATAGGTAACAGTCATGGGCGTCTCCTTGAAAGGGAGCCGGCCGTTTCTGGCCAGCCCGGACAAGAATTGGGAACTATGAATCAGTTCAAATTCAGGAGGATAATGCTTCCGCCAGGTTTGATAGCAGCTGGGGCAGGAAAAAACGACCTTACTCGCTCCTTTCCCGCGGACGGCTTCAACGTTGTGGCGGATAAAATCCTGAACCGAACCTTTGAAACCCGCCCCAAACAGGGGAAAACCACAGCACCACTCCTCTTCTCCGAGTAAAGTGAAATCAAGCTTGACCTGTTCGAATATCTTTGTCAGGTGAATTGGAATTCTTTGAGCCAAAGGAAAATAAGAGGACACACATCCTGGAAAATAAACCACCTCGGCTTTCTCTTTGATGAAGCCATGGTCCGGTGGTTCATCGAGATCCTCAACCCATTCCGCCCGTTCTTCCACGTCCTCGTCAAAAACGTTACGGCTTTGAAGAAGATTTTCGAGAATCCGGTTGTTCATTTCGGGGTAGGTTCCTTTTCCCGACG
>JAZGHI010000387.1:0-3292 GCA_036480955.1 Candidatus Adiutricales bacterium | reverse complement strand
GTTGACCATGATACGGTCATACAAGCTGTCGCCAGAATCGACGTTAATGTTGGCGCCAACGTTTGACTTCAGCAGGGGGCCGTACGCAGCTGACGGGGCGTCTTTACTGCGGCCGAACATGGCCCAGCCCTTGTAGACTAGCAATAATATGCTGGCCTGCTCAACTTCAGCCGTGTTGAACATGTCTAGCCAGCCGGCGCCGGTCTGGTTGAAGCCTGAGTCGTCGTACCTGCCGTAACCGGTAGTGCCAACACCCCAGTCTTTGTCCATAAAACCGAGTCCCAGTTCGAACCACAATTTCGGGTTTGTCTGCAGCTTGAACTTGAGGTGCCCATCCATATACATGCGGGCATCTGTAACGGCCACTGACGTGTCGCTGTTGGCCATGGGATTGGACAGGTAGAAACCGCCGACCATCATGTCGCCACTGGCGGTCAGTGTAGTTTTAGCCGCTGCCGGAAGCGTGAAAGCGAGCACCAGCATGGCGGCCATACAAAAAAGCAACAATTTTTTCATAACTAGTTTTCCTCCAAAAAAAACAATAGTGTTTGTTTTACCCAATTACTTTTACCCTTTTCCCACGTTCTCAAATCAACCGTGCAATTGTCCGCCTCACCCCCTTTCTTGTCTTGCTGAGATAATGTTACAAAGATAAAATATTAGTAACTGGGGGAACTTATCACAGTTTTTCCGGCCATGTCAACAAAAAAGTAATCTTTTTTCCTTAAATAAAGATTAGGAATAACAGGATTATAGCTCCCGGAAGAATTCAGCTAATGTATTTTTAAAACAGATTTATTATTTAATCACTGACCACCGGCCGAGCCGGTGGTTTAACTTTTTAAATTATTTCTCTGATTGGAACCTTACAATTACGAAAAAGATCGAGAATCTTGATCGTTTCGACGATTTAATTACCCGCCAGGACAACAAGTTACACGTTAACCGCGTTGACGGCCTCTCCGCCCTTCAGAAAGGTGATTATCTGGTCGGCCACGGCCACGGCCACGTTGATCTGCGCCTCCAGGGTCGAGGCCCCGATGTGGGGAGAACAGATAAAATTCTCTAATTCAAGCAGTTTATGCTCTCCCGGCGGTTCGGTCTCGAACACGTCCAGGGCCCCGCCGGCCAGCTTACCGGAAGTGAGAGCGTCATAGAGGGCATCCTCATTCACAATTCCTCCCCGGGCGCAATTAATCAGGTAAGCCCCGTCTTTCATCCGGCCGATGGTTTCGGAATTAAAAAGGTTGGTAGTCTCTTCGGTCTTGGGCACGTGAATGGATATGTAATCCGAGCGGGCCAGCAGTTGGTCGAGCGTAACCGGTTCGCCGCCTTTCTCCCTGATCTGGTCATCACTTAAGTAGGGATCGTAGGCCAGTACGGTCATCTTTACGCCGCGTCCCAGTTCACCCACGATCCGGCCGATGTTGCCGAACCCCAAAACCCCCAATGTCTTGCCCATGACCTCGCGGCCCTGCAGGGATTTCTTCTCCCATTTGCAGGCTTTGAGGGATGAACAGGCCCGGGGAATATGGCGGGCCAGAGAGAAGAGCATGGCTATGGCCAGTTCGGCCGCGGCGTTGGAATTCTGTCCCGGGGTATTCATGACCGCCACCTTTTTGGCGGTGGCCGAGGGGATATCCACGTTGTCGAGGCCGGTCCCGGCCCGCCCCACGACCTTCAGGTTCTCAGCCGCGTCCAGAAGATCGGCCGTAACCTTGGTGGCGCTCCGTATAACCAGGCCGTCGTAGTCTTTGATTATGGCCTTGATCTCATCGGGCTGAAGCCCGGTCTTTTCGTCAAGCTCAAAGCCGGCCTCTTTAAATTTATCCAGACCGGCATCGTGGACTTTATCGCTGACAAGTATCTTCACCTCAAGTTTCTCCCTTTCTTAAAATTATTCAAGACTTAAAGTCGCTCCGCCTTCCGGGAATAAACGGTTGTTTTAACCCTTTCTCCCGGTTAAAGAAGACCCGCGAATTAAACTAAAAAACGGCTCTTTGATATGAATAAATGACACAGAACCAATGTTTGAATCAGCCATTGGTTCTGAAAAATTCCTTCATGAACTCAACCAGGCTCTGTACCGCTTCCAGGGAGACAGCGTTATATATGGAAGCCCGGCAGCCGCCCACGGACCGGTGGCCTTTGAGGCCATTGAGGCCGTTTTCCAGGGCCTCGGCCACGAATTTTGGCTCCAGCTCTTCATCGGCCAGCCTGAAGGTCACGTTCATCCTGGACCGGCTGTCCTTATCGGCCGTGGGCCTGTAAAACTCGTCCCCGTCCATGAAGTCGTAGAGTAAAGAGGCTTTCTGGTCATTTACACGGGCCACGCCTTCCAGGCCGCCCATTTTTTCTTCCAGCCATTTGACCACTAATTGAACCACATATATGGCAAAACACGGCGGCGTGTTATAAGAAGAGTTCTTGTCCACGTGAGTCTTATAGCTGACCATGCTCGGAAGACCATCCGGTACCCGATCGAGCATGTCATCGCGGATAATAACCAGGGTCACACCGGCCGGTCCGAGGTTTTTCTGGGCACCGGCGTATATCAGACCGAAAGGTGAAACGTCCAAGGCGCGGGACAAGATATCCGAGGACATATCCGCTACCAGAGGCACCCCCCCGGTCTCCGGAAACTCGGCCCATTGCGTTCCTTTAATAGTGTTATTCGATACCAGGTACACATAGGCCGCCTCCGGGTTGAATTTGATATCTTTTGGAATGTAACAGTAGTTACGGTCCTCGGAAGAGGCGGCCACGTTAACGCTTCTCTCAAGAATGTTGACCTCTTTAATGGCCTTGGCCGACCATGTTCCGGTATCTATATAATCCGCCGTATCTCCCGGCCCCATCAGGTTCATAGGCACTTGATAAAACTGTGAACTCGCGCCGCCTTGCAGGAAAAGCACATGATAATTCTCAGGCAGGCTCAAAATTCTTTTAACGCGGGCAACAGCATCATTTAACACCTCATCAAAGGCCTTGGAACGATGGCTGATTTCAGTAATTGACATTCCTGAACCCTTGAAATTTAAGAACTCAGCTTGAATCTCTTCCAGAACCGGTAAAGGTAAAGCAGCGGGTCCGGGATTAAAATTGTAGATCCTATTTTGCATTATTATTCCTCCGCAAAGGCAGTAATTCTTCAGATGGTTTATGTTTTAGGCTTGAGAACTGCGTTAAATATGGTTCTTCTCCAATTTAGTTGGAGAACAGGGTTCGAGGATTCAAGGGGTCAAGGGTCCAAGCGTTTGTTCAAGCGCTTGCTCACCAACGATTTTATCAG
>JAZGHI010000386.1:0-3654 GCA_036480955.1 Candidatus Adiutricales bacterium | reverse complement strand
TCGGCCGTAGAAGGTCTCCATCTGGGTCGCGGCTAGGGAGTCGCGGATTTTTTCCGTGTCAAAGGAGCCGGCCCGCCTGATAGCGTCAACATAAACCAGCACGGCCGCCGTGGATTCCGCGGCCTGGTAAGGCGGTGTGTAGCCGTACTCTTTCTTGAATGTGACCGCGTAATCTCCGGCTGAACCGAACCATTGGTCTTTATAACTCATGGTCGCGGCCCACTGCGTGGCGCACAGCGTATAATCGGCCTGCGCCCCGAATTTACCGATCACGTCGGCGGACTCGCAATGAGTAATGGCCAGCATGGGCACGTCCACTCTCATTTGCGCCAGTTGGCGGACGACAAGAACAGCGCCCTTGGAATGGCCGGACACGACCAGGAGATCTGGCTTGAGCGCCTTGACCTTGGTCAGCGTGACCGTCATGTCCGTCAGCTCCTTGGGCAGTTTGTCATCGATGACAAGCTTCATATTATACCGCTTCGCGTCCTCGAGTACCCCGGCGCGGATGTCCATCGAGAACGGATCGTTCTCCACCGCCACGGCCACTTTGACATCACTAGGCTTTCGGCCGGACTTCTCGAACTCCTCGGCGATCAGGTTAACCGACTCGGCCAGATACTGCTCGGACGTGGACAAAACGGCGAATAAGTACCTATAACCTTTATTGAAAAGACTCCGAGAGGCCCCGTTCCCCTCGACCATGGGGATCTTATACTTCTCGGTAATAGGGGCTATGCCCTTAGTGGGACCGGAACCATAAGGCCCGAGCATGTATTTGATTTTGTCCTGCTTGATCAGCCGGTCTGCCAGCTGGCCGGCCCGGGCCGGCGTGGACTCGTCGTCGTAATACTTGACCTTTATCTTGTAGGCCTTATCGCCGACCTTGACCCCGCCCATCTCATTGATACGCTTTACGGCCAGATCGTAGCCGTTCTTGGTGTGCTTGCCAGCTGTCGAGTATTTCCCCGTAAAGGAAACAGCAGCACCAAATGTGATGGTGTCCCCCTCAACTTTGGCCTGGGCCGGAATGGCCAAAACCAGACTCAAGGCAACCAGACCGACGAAAAAACCCATGAAAATCTTCAGCTTCATAAACATGACCCTCTCCTTTCGTTTTTTCAAACATGTAGGTGTCCCCACCTTGATAGGCAGGGTATTCTGGTACATATTAATGAATCAATAAGGCGCCGAATTATTTTAACCAATCAATTTTTGAGCATATTACCAAGAATACTATCAAAAGTAAAATCCCGTGTCACCATTTTTCTTGACAGTTAAAAGGTTTGGAAACGCCGGTTATATAGCGATAACTATGTTATATATCTTAAAAAAGGTGTATTATAACAATTAAATCCTCTCTCGGGCTGGATTATGAATCACTGTAAGGAAGGGAGAACCCATGAACCGCAAGTGCCTATTTACGGCTCTAGTCTTTGTAATCACCATACTCTCCATGGGATACGGATCAGCTAACGTTGATTGGAAGATCCAGGATTTATTGAAACTTAAGGAGCCTCCGCTTGATATGGCCGTTGATTTAAGCGGCCGATGGTTTTATGTCCTTTCCAGCGGGGGAAAGCTGAATATTTATAATTCAAAGGGCCAGCTTCAAGACACCATAGATGTCGGGAAACACATTGACGGCATAAAGGTCGGTCCGTGGAAGGGCAAGCTTTTTTTAAAAAGCAGTGTTAACAACACGGTAGAGGTCCTCTCGCTCTCGTTCCAGCAGAAAATCAATATTATCGGTTCTCCATTCAAGGGCCCATCAGATGCGCCAGTAATTATAGTGGTCTTTGATGACTTCCAGTGACCTTACTGCGCCAAGCTAGCGCTTGTACTCGAGCAGGTGCTCGGGCAGTATCCAGAAAAAGTTAAGCTAGTATTCAAGAATTTCCCGTTAAGGAGTCATGAGTTCTCGACCCAGTCGGCCGTGGCCGCGTTTGCCGCGGAAAGACAGGGAAAATTCTGGGAATTCCACGACCTTCTTTTTAAAAATTACGCCTCGATCAACAATGATAAGATTCAGGAGATCGCCAAGATCCTGGGACTGAATATGGAGAAATTTAACAAGGATATCAAGGACCCGGCCCTGAAAGCGAAAGTAACCAGAGACTTCAGGGACGGCGCCAGAGCCGGGATCAGGTCTACCCCCACGTTGTTCGTGAATGGATGGCCTTTACCAGACCGTAGTCTGGAAGGGATTAAAGCCCGAATCGAAAAAGAACTGGAAAAGATTAAAAAGAATTAGGGGTGGATTCGAAACCCGCGCCTATCTAGTGTCTGTCCAGAAATGATGATAATTTTTTTCCGAAGGAAAATAAATGTCCGTAATTTTTTTCGTCCAACAAAGAGATTGGGGAAAATAACCATTTCCGGACTGGCACTATCTAGGTTTTAAGGCTACTGAAAGGCAGAACGGTCGTGCCTATATTATCTACTTTGTTAGCATTTAAGATTCTCGATGACCGTGGCTAGGCCTAGTCCTCCCCCACAGCAGGAACTGAAGAACCCGTACTTGCTTCCTGTACGGATTATCCTTACCCACTTCCAAAATAAAAATATCAATGATATGTTTGAGAAAAGACGCGCACGGACCAATTGAATTTTCTTTTTAGGGGGATACCATGGCCGAGCATATAGGGATAGTGGCCTGCAGCTCCGAAGGAGCCGCCTTGTGTTACCGGACAATCTGTTTAGAGGCTTCAGCCGAGATGGGAGAATATAACCATCCGGAAATCACCATGCACACCCCCTCATTTTTGGACTATCTCAAAGGTATCCGTGCCGGAGACTGGGAGCGGGTCGCCGCACTTATGCTGGAATCAACAGACATACTGGCTAAAGCTGGCGCAACTTTAGCCTTATCACCGGATAACACTATTCACCAGGCATTCGATCTGGTAATGCGGGATTCACCCCTTCCCTGGCTTCATATCGTGGATGCTGTGGGTGAAGAGGCCAGGAGGCAGGGTTTCAGCCGTCTGGGTGTGCTGGGCACGGAGTACCTCATGATCGGGCCGGTTTATCCGGACCGGCTCCAGAAGTATGATATAACCAGCCAGATTCCGGACGAAAAGGACCGTTCGAACGTACAAAAAATCATTTTCGAGGAATTGGTCAAAGGAGTGATTTCCGAAGAATCTAGACTGTATATGAACAGTGTTATCGAGAAGTTAAGGGTTTATGGTTGCGAGGCCGTAGTTCTGGGCTGTACTGAGATCCCTTTATTGGTGGACCCGGCTGACTGCCCTTTGCCCACCTTGGACTCAACCCGTCTGCTGGCCAGGGCAGCTTTGAGAAAAGCCATTAGTAAGGACCCGGAGTAACTCTGGATAAAAAGATGGGTTTTAACGCGAAATACGTTCATACAAACATCGTGGCCAGGGATTGGAAAAAACTGGCCGGGTTTTACGAACAGGTCTTCGGATGTAAACCTGTCCCGCCTGAGAGAAATTTAACCGAGAAATGGGTGGAAGATTGCACCGGAGTGGCCAGGGCGGAAATAAGAGGTGTTCACCTCCGGCTTCCCGGCTGCGGTTCCTCCGGCCCCACCCTTGAAATATTCGAATACAATTTTGAATAAGGCCGGCGGGGCACGGCTATTAACCGGCCCGGACTGGCCCACCTGGCGTTCGCGGTCGATGACGT
>JAZGHI010000385.1:0-9444 GCA_036480955.1 Candidatus Adiutricales bacterium | reverse complement strand
GGACCAGTGATTTTACCCGGTACATTCTTAATTCGGGCTGGTTTTTTCCTCTTCCATGGGGAGAAAATCATGTATTTTTCACTCGTGGAAAGATTGGATTTGTTAACCGGACTTCAGGCGGCAACCTACCCATTTTTGAGAAATTTTACCTGGGTGGTCTTGATAGTATACGAGGCTTCAGGTGGGGTAGAGTGGGCCCCAGGGATCCGGTTACAGGTGAATTAATAGGGGCGGAGAAAATTATCTTTTTCAATTTTGAGTACATCTTCCCCATTCTTAAAGATTTTGGCTTAACTGGTGTCTTGTTTTTCGATACAGGTGATGCCTACTCCGAAAATGAAAACATTGACCTGACCACATTCAGAAAGAGTATCGGCGCGGGACTCCGGTACTACAGCCCTTTCGGCCCACTGCGGCTTGAATGGGGATATGTTCTTGATCCGAGACCCGGTGAGGAAAGAGGCATTTGGGAATTTACCATGGGATCGTTTTTTTAATTAAATAAGTATTTATAGTTACATTGAAATATAGGGGGAAAAAATGTTAAAGAGAATTTTTATGCTGAGTTTGGCCGTCGGCTTAACGCTGGGCTTAAACCCGGTCGGAATGCGTTCGGTTGCCAAGGCGGCGGAGGTAGTGAAAATCGGTATCGTTGACGTACAGAAGGTCATCAATATTTCTGAAAAAGGTAAGGCGGCCCGAAAAAAGCTGATCGCCAAGGCTGAACGAATGCAAAAGGAGCTAACTCTCAGAAAGACTGAAATTGAAAAGAGCAAGCTCGAATTGGAACGGCAGGCCAGCGTGCTGGATCCGGAAATAAAGTATGAAAAGGAGAAAACCCTAAAACGTAGAATCAGGGATTTCGAGGACCAGTACCGCGATTACAATGAAACAATGAAGAGAGATGAGTTCCAGAATATGCAGCCAATTCTGGCCGCGATTAGTCAGGTGATCGAGAAGGTGGGCAAAGAGGGAGGATTTACCATTATTTTAGAAAAACGGAAATCCGCGGTTCTTTACTCTCCGGACACAATTGATCTGACTGAAGAAGTGAAAAAATTATTTGATTCCAACAAGTAAATTTAATCCAGACCATCGGCCGCGGCCGGGTCAAATGGAATTCTGATGAGACTTCCTCGTCCATACAGCCTGAAAGAACTGGCTGAATTGGCTCAAAACACCATCGAGGCCCGGTTAGCTGAACTCGGAAGTCCGGACCTGCTTCACCGGATTGAGGTAATCGGGGACCCGGAGGTTCTAATCGAGGCTATTTCACCAATCGAGGCACTGGAGCCCGGGTGCTTGACTTTTGCGTTGACCGAATCTTACCTGTCACTCGCAGAAGACGGGGGCGCGGTCTCGGTCGTCCTGCCGGATTCGTTGGAGAGCCAAAAAATTTCCTTTCTTCACGCGCCCGTTCCTCGCCTGGTTTTTTCCGTCCTTCTGGAAATTGCGATGAAGAAACCTTCTTTAACACCAGCCGATAACGGTGGCATACGGTTTAAGGACCGCTTAAGCGTTGATTTGGGGGATGACGTCATTATCGGTGATTGGTGTTATATCGGGAAAGACGTTAGAATAGGCTCGGGCTCACGCATTTATCCGCAGGTGTTCGTTGATGATAATGTGGTCTTGGGAGATGGATGCACCATTTACCCCCAAGTGGTTTTATTCAGAGATACGGTGCTTGGAAACCGGGTCATTATCCATTCCGGGGCGGTAATCGGAGATGATGGATTCGGATACAATCAGGTTCCGGATACGAACCGGAACCGGCTCTTCCATCTAAAAAACGAGCACGTTGGCGGGGTTTTGATCGGAGACGATGTAGAGGTCGGGAGCCAGGTTTGTATAGATCGCGCTTTGGCCCATCAGACCATAATAGGAGCCGGTACCAAGATTGATAATTTGACTCAAGTTGGCCATAATGTCAAAATCGGACGGGATTCCATCATTGTCAGAGCCTCCCTGGCCGGAAGCTCACAGGTTGGCGACAAATCTTTTGTGCTGGCCACAAAAGTCAGCCACGGGGCCAGAATCGGGGATGGCGCCATAACGCTGGGCGGGGACGTTATTTCCGATATCCCTGATGGACAGAACAGCTGGGCCGGTACTCCGGTTCAGCCACTGGAGCAGGAATGGAGAACCACTATTTTAGCCAGAAGGCAACTGCCTCGCATGAGGAATTTTTTCAGGCTCTTTAAAAGGGCTGATTCCTTCGAAGAGTTGAAGTCGAAATTCTTTGAAACAGAAAAAAAAGAGGAAAGAGACTAAATATGAGTGGTCCAATTGACATAGAAGAAATTATGAGGCTGCTGCCTCATCGGTTCCCTTTTCTCTTGGTAGACCGTGTGGTCTCCTATGAGCCCAACAAGACCATATCGGCCTACAAAAACGTCACTTATAATGAACCCTATTTTCAAGGGCATTTCCCGAGTCGTCCGGTGATGCCCGGGGTATTGATTTTAGAGGCCATTGCGCAGACCGGCGGGCTTCTATACATGCTGTCCAGGGAAGAGAGCATCGAAGGGCAGCTTTTCTATTTTATAAGCGCGGACAAGGTAAAATTCCGTAAACCAGTCGTGCCCGGAGACCGGCTTGATTTTGAGATCAGCGTTCTCCGTATTGGGAGCCATACTTGGAAATTTCAGGGTGTAGCCTTTGTGGATGGGGCCAAGGCTGCCGAAGCGGTCATTTCAGCCATCGCGAAATAAATCTAAGAACTGAGACGACAGAGGAAATAATGGAAATTCATCCTACGGCCGTTATTCACGTGAAAGCTGAATTAGGAGAAGATGTAAAGGTCGGACCAGGGGTTGTCATAAACGAGAACGTGGTAATCGGGCCAGGAACCGAGATAATGGCTCATGTTTATATCGATTCCAATACAACTATCGGCAGAGACTGTCGCATTTTCCCGTCGGCTTCGCTGGGGACTGAGCCCCAGGATGTCACCTATGCCGGTGAACCTACAAAACTAGTGATCGGTGACGAGGTTATTATTCGGGAGTTCGCTACGGTCAATAGGGGGACCCAACAAGGCGGCGGCGTGACCAGGGTGGGAAACGGCTGTTACGTCATGGTCTACTCCCATGTGGGACATGATTGCCGTATCGGGAATAATGTCATATTGGTCAATAACGTAGGCTTAGCCGGTCATGTGATAATCGAGGACGATGTTACGGTGAGCGGCCTGGTAGCCGTGGTTCAGCGTATCCGGATCGGTACTCATGCCTTTATCGGCGCTATGAGCAAAGTGGTTAAGGACGTACCGCCATACCTGCTGGGCCAGGGCGTCGACGATTTCAAGCTGTATGGTCCAAACGTTATAGGGTTAAAACGTAAACAATTCTCCCGAGAAAGTATAAAGGCCCTAAGAGAAGCCTTTCGACTGATATTCAGGACAAACAGGCTCTTAGAGGAAACTCTTGAAGAAGCCCTGACGCGATTCCCGGGCCAGGCGGAGGTAGAGAGCATGGTCAATTTTATTCGGTCTTCGGAAAAAGGGGTAACGAGATAGCCCCCCGTAAAAAAATCGGGCTCATCGCCGGCCAAGGTCAGTTCCCGCTGCTGCTGTCTAAGGCCGCTCAGGAGAGGGGTGTACAGGTATTCGCCGCTGCCCACGAAGGAGAAACCCCGGAAAGTATTGAGCGTTTTGTCGAAGATGTCATGTGGATCAAACTGGGTCAGCTCGGAAAGATTATATCTTATTTTAAACAGCATGGACTTAAAGAAGCGGTCATGGCCGGCGCCATTACCAAGACAGATATATTCGGTCATATCGAGCCGGACGACCGGGCCTTGGACATAGTCGCCCGCCTGGGAAGCCTGAACGACGACAGCTTTCTAAGAGAAGTGGCCGTGGAATTCGAGAAGGAAGGTATCTCCATTCAGCCTTCCACAATTTATACACCGGAACTTCAAGCACCTCCGGGGGTCTTAACCAAGAGATCACCATCCGCGGAAGAAGAAATGGATATCAGGTTTGGCTGGCGCATGGCTAAGGCCATTGGCGGCCTTGATATTGGGCAGTGTGTTGTCGTTCGCCATCGTACAGTGCTGGCTGTCGAGGCCATAGAGGGTACGGACGAAACCATCCGAAGAGGCGGCCGGCTGGCCAAAGAGGGCGCGGTGGTAGTCAAGGTTATTAAACCTAATCAGGACATCCGGTTCGACATGCCCTCGATCGGTTTAAACACAATTAGTGTCTTGGAGGAAGCCGGGATCTCAGTCCTGGCTATCGAGGCTGGAAAAACACTGGTGTTTAACCGGGCGGAAATGATTGCCGCCGCCGACCTGGCGGATATTGCCATAATTGCCCGGGAGGATGATTAGAATGCTTAAACTCGGCGTGGTGGGTGTGGGTTATCTCGGACGGTTTCACGCGGAAAAACTGGCCGCCATGCCCGGGATCGAATTGGTTGGGATTGCCGATATTAAACAGGACCGGGCCGACGCGGTGGCCTCGAAGTTCGGCGTAAAAGCCTTTTATGATCATCGCGATATGCTGGGTCAGGTCGACGCGGTCAGCGTGGTCGTGCCGACCGAGGCTCATTTTCAGGTGGCAAGTACATTCCTGTCCGAAGGTGTACACGTCATGCTGGAAAAACCCATTACCAAAACACTTGAAGAAGCGGATTCTCTTATCGTCCTAACCGAAGAGAATGGGTCCATCCTCCAGGTGGGTCATCTCGAGCGGTTCAATCCGGCCATGTTGGCTGCTTCTCCTTTCACCGGCGAACCTCTCTTTATCGAGGCCACACGGATAAATTTCTTTCCGGATCGCGGCACGGATGTCGATGTTGTTCTTGACTTAATGATCCACGATATCGACATTACCTTGAGCCTGGTGGGTGCAATGCCGAATCTAGTCCAGGCTATTGGTGTACCGGTGGTGACCGGAAGAGTGGACATTGCCAATGCCCGGCTGGAATTCGAGAATGGCTGTGTGGCCAACCTGACTGCGAGCCGCATTTCGAACAAAAGCCTGCGAAAAATCCGCATTTTTCAAAAAGACGCCTATCTCTCCATCGATTACGGCGAACGTCAGGTCAAGGTCGTCAGGCGCGAAAAATCAGAATCATCGGCCAGACCCGAAACCATAGCCGAGGAACTGGAAGTCGGTCCCGGTGATTCACTAGAATCAGAGCTAAAAGCCTTTGCTCACGCCATTACCACAGAATCCAAACCCCTGGTGAGTGGTGAAGATGGCCGGAGGGCTCTGGTCGTAGCTACACAAATCATGGCCGAAATCGAAGCAAGGACAAATGGATGGCCAGAGCTCCTCACGGAGACCTAGAGCCGTCCAGGATTTTTCAAAGCCCAGTTAAAAGGATCATTCATGAAGCGGATAATGATCGTGGCCGGAGAAGCCTCCGGGGATCTTCACGGTTCCAACCTGGTCCGTTCGGCCTTGAGCCTTGATCCTGATCTAAAGTTTTATGGTTTGGGCGGAGAGAACCTGCGGAACGCCGGCATTGATCTGCTATTTGATCTGGAACATCAGGGGTTGTTTGGATTTCTCGAAATCGTCTCAAGTCTAAGAAGCACGATCGGGATTTACCGATCGCTTAAGGCCTCGCTTACCAGGGACCGTCCCTCGGCCGTGGTCCTCATCGACTATCCGGATTTCAATTTGAGGCTCGCCAAATCAGCCAAACGCCTTGGCATACCCGTGTTTTACTACATCAGCCCCCAGCTCTGGGCCTGGCGGCAGGGAAGAGTAAAAAAAGTCGACCGTTATGTTGACCGCATGGCCGTGGTCTTTCCCTTTGAACCGGATTTCTACCAGCGCTATGGGGTCGAAGTCAGTTTCGTGGGGCATCCCCTGCTCGACGTCATGGATCCACCCCGGCCCAAGGAAGAGGTCAAGACTGAGTTGGGTTTTGATCCTTCGCAACCCTTATTGGGCCTTTTGCCTGGCAGCCGAATGAGTGAAATAAAGGCTCATCTGCCTTTAATGCTGGAATCCGCCAGGAGATTGAATGCCGGCAGGCCCAACGGGGTGGCGTTGGCCGTGGCGCAGGCTGATTCGCTTGGGTCCGGTGAGCTTACGCCGTTTCTCGAACTGGGGCCAAAGGATGTCAAACTGGTCGCCGGCCACACACACGACCTCCAAAACGCAGCCGATGTCATCTTAACCGCCTCTGGGACGGCTACACTCGAAACAGCCTTGATGTTGACCCCCATGGTGGTAATTTACCGTCTCAAACTTCTATCCTACCAAATTTTTCGACGCATGGTAAAGATTGAACATGTGGCCATGGCCAACTTAATCGCTGGTGAAGAAGTAGTCCCGGAACTCTTGCAAAATGACGCCCGCCCGGATAATATCGTGACCGAGCTTAACCGAATCCTGGACAGCCCCGAAGACCGGAGGCGAATGGTCGAAGGACTTACACTCATTCGAAAAAAGTTGGGGGGGCATGGAGCCAGTTTGAGGGCGGCCCGGCTCTTACTCGAGACGATCAATTCAAGAACGGATACCTGAAATCAATAATGTATCGAAGACTTCTATCACTAGTCAGGCCTTATTGGCGGCATCTTAGCTTCGCCATGGTCTGCATGGTCCTGGAAGCCGCGGCCACCTCGTCTATCCCTTTCCTGATAAAACCAACCCTGGATGAAATTTTCGTCAACCGCGACCTGGATAAGCTTTATATAATTACCTCCCTGGTGGTTATAGCCTTTGTGGCCAAGGCGTTTTTCTTCTTCTGTCAGGCTTACGTAATGAGTTTTGTAGGCCAGACGGTAGTCAATGATCTCAGGGTGAGACTTTACCGGCATCTTCAGACTTTATCCCTTTCTTATTTCCAGCGGAATTCAACGGGGATATTAACTTCCCGGGTCACTAATGACGTGTCCATGCTTCAAAACGCGGTTACGGAAGCTATCACCGGGATGGTGATGGACGTCTGCCGGATTGTAGGATTGACCGGCGTAATTTTTTATCTCAATTGGAGACTGGCCCTGCTGGGGATTCTAATCATACCCTTTGGTGGGGGACCGTTGTATTTTTTCGGGCGGTATTTGAGGTCTTTAGCCAAAGAGACCCAGGAGAGGATGGGGGCTCTAACGGCCATCTTAAACGAGACCTTCCAGGGGACTCGCATTGTAAAGGCTTTTGGCATGGAGGAGTACGAGAATAAACGCCAAGGCCGCGAATCAAAGAAACTTCTAACGTTGGGGATTAGGATGGTGGCTGTTCGCGCTTTTTCCTCGTCTTTGATGGAAGTTTTAGGTGGGATCAGTATCGCCTGTATTATCTTATACGAAGGATTTAGTGTGGTAAAGGGCAATTCCACTCCTGGTTCCTTAATGTCTTTCCTGACGGCGCTGATACTGCTTTACGATCCGATCAGGCGGCTTAGCCGAATGAACGCTGTCATTCAACAGGGTCTTGCTTCTGCGGAGCGGGTTTTTTCGGTTCTGGATGAAGAGCCTGATATTAAAAACAAGGATTCGGCCTTGGTGCTCCCGCCTATCACCAAAGGGATCGAGTTTAGAAATGTATATTTCGGTTATACGGAGGAAAAGGTATTAAAAGGTATTAACTTGACGGTGGAGGCCGGTGAGGCAGTGGCCATCGTCGGTAGGTCGGGGGTGGGCAAAACTACGCTGGTGGACCTGATACCCAGACTCTATGAAGTTGAGGAAGGCGCCGTCTTCATAGACGGGGTTGATATTCGGGATGTTACTCTCGAAAGCCTGCGGGCCCAACTTGCTTTCGTCAGTCAGAGGATTATCCTTTTTGACGATACGGTGCGGAACAATATAGCCTACGGGAGCCTCGACCGGTCCATTGAAGAAATCGAGACTGCCGCGCGGGCGGCATATGCGTACGAATTTATCAAAGAAATGCCCCAGGGTTTCGATACACACATAGGTGAGCGCGGCGTGAGGTTGTCTGGAGGGGAACGCCAACGTCTGGCCATGGCCCGGGCCCTGCTGAAGAATGCGCCCATACTCATCCTGGATGAAGCTACATCATCTTTAGACACTAAGTCTGAACTGGAAGTACAGGCGGCCCTCACTAACCTTATGCGGGGGCGAACAACTTTTATAATCGCACACCGTCTTTCAACGGTTCGAGACGTGGACCGGATAATTGTTCTGGCCGATGGCCGGATCGCGGAAGAAGGCAGTCATGAGATTCTAATGGCAGGAGGCGGGGAATATAAACGGCTGTATGACATGCAATTCCGTGAAAACGGGGAGTTTCCGTCCGATGAACGGGTATCGAAAACGGTGTGGTAGTTTGATTGTCCCAGGCAAACGTCCAGATTTCTGAATGCTGTCCCCGGCTAGGCCGGGGTCTTGCATTCTTACCCGTACTCTTTTCACTCTTTTTACTCTTTTCGTCACCGGCCAGATATGGAGAGGGCCTTATTTATGAAAATTACTTCTGAAACAGGAAGGCTGGATAATTAAGGATTTGGAATGCTGAATACTGCTTTGAGTAGATTTAAAGCTACTGGTTTGCTTTTTTTGGTCGGACTCCTATCGCTTACCGCTGTTTATGATGTCCGGTTGTCTCAAGCCCTTCGGTTTGAAAACGGGGTGGGCGCTGACCTCGCCAGGATTGGTTCTTGGCTCGGTCATGGCGCCGTTCAGATACCCCTGCTAGCCCTACTATGTTTATTGGGTTATGTCCTCTCCAGGCCTCGTTTACGTACCGCATTTTTTTTAGCCTTGGCTGCCTTCGTTTCTTCCGGAATTCTGGCCCAACTGGTGAAGCACCTGGTTGGGCGTCCTCGTCCGCGGCTTCTGGCCCAGGGGATAGAACACTTCGGCCCCACCCTGGCTGCCGGTTTAGATTCGTTTCCTTCCGGCCACGCTAGTACGGCCGTGGCTGTGGCCGTGGTCTTGTCACTCTGGTATCCCAGAGCCACGCCGTTTCTTATGTTTTTAGCGGCCTTTGTGGCCGCCTCCAGGGTGCTGGGTGGAGCCCATTTTATCATGGATGTTTTAGGCGGCGTATGTCTGGGTCTAATTGTCGGGTTGATTATCGGTCTTAATAAGCGGTGGCGAAGTGAGCTGGGTGTCAGCGATGAATTCGCTTTTTAGGCACGGCGCTACTATTTAAGAAGTACTCCAAAAAACACATGAAACGCATTATTCCTCTTTATATCATCAAGGAAATCCTACCGCCGTTCTTTGTATCTCTGCTGGTCTTTAATTTTATCATGATTCTGGCCAAGATACTGGAGTTGAGCGAGTTAGTCATTGTTAAGGGAGTGAGGCTCGATACAATCCTGCGATTTCTTCTGTATAGTCTCCCTTTTTCCCTAATGGTGACCATCCCCTTGTCAACATTATTGGCCGTTTTACTGGCGTTTTTACGGTTGACCGGCGACAACGAAATCGCGGTGATTAAATCGGCCGGGATCGGTCTTTACCGGCTCTTACCACCGGTCATCCTCTTTTGCCTCTGGACCTATCTTG
>JAZGHI010000384.1:0-2669 GCA_036480955.1 Candidatus Adiutricales bacterium | reverse complement strand
AGCGAAAGGGTGGAAAAAGCTTTGAGGAACCTGGACTTCCTGGTGGTGCAGGATGTGGTGGACAATGAGACTTCGCGGCTGGCGGATGTCCTTCTGCCGGGAGCGGCCTTTTCCGAAAAAGCCGGATCTTTTACCAACACGGAGGATCGGATCCAACTATTTTCACCGGCCGTACCTCCTCCCGGAGAGGCCAAACCTGACTGGGAGATTCTCTCTATCCTGGCTGAAAAGATGGGCTCTCCGGTTAAATATGATTCTCTTAAAAAGGTGAGGGCTGAAATAAGCCGGTTGGTGCCGATGTATGCCGATCTTGATACAGGTGAGAATATGGGCTGGGTCAGAGTGTCGAGCGGAAAGAAACTATTCGACCCGAAAGGCCAGGGAGAAGCAATGGCCTTTTCCCCCGTAGAGTCGATGGATGAAATTCCGGCCGATGATTCCTATCCCTACACAGCTATCCTGGGCTCGGTGCGGTTTCATCTGGGCGGCGGTACCAGGACAGCCTTGTCCGGCCGCATCCGTGCGTTTGACTCGACGGGAGACGTGGAAATGTCTCATCAGGACGGCCGGGAGTTGAACCTTAAGGCCGGTGACAGCCTGAAAATCATATCCCCTCATGGACACGTGGAGAGAAACGTCAGGCTGGTTGACTCTCTGGCGCCGGGGCAATTATTTATTCCCGAAGCGGTCAACTTAAACGATGCCGGTAATTTGATCGATCTTGTTCCGCTTGACGGAACTGAATCCGCCGGGTGGAAGACATGCCGGGTGAGGCTGGAAAAAATTTCAGTAAAGCCATAAGTAAGATGACCGACAGAGTATTTTAATGAGAGCCGCTGAAACAAATATGTTTCATATATCTAAAAAAAACCGGGAATGATTTAGCGGGAAGGATCAAGATGGAAGCAAAAGAAATAGACTTAAATGAGCTGACTTCGATTCTAGACAAGCATAAAGACCGGATGTGGAGCCTAATACCGCTTCTTCAGGATATACAGGAGCACTACGGGTATATCCCCCCTGAATCGCTGGAGACGGTGGCCTTGGCCTTGAAAATTTTCCCCAGTCGTGTCCAGGGGGTGGTCACCTTTTATTCCGGTTTCACCCTGACGCCCAAGGGCAAATACGTGCTTCGCATCTGCCGGGGCACGGCCTGCCACGTAAAAGGCGGGCGGGCCATATTGCGGATCATGAAGAGGGAATTAGGCTTGGATGAAGGTGAAACCAGTCCGGATTATCAATTCACCCTGGAGACCGTGGCCTGTCTGGGCGCCTGTTTCCTGGCTCCGGCCATGATGGTCAACCGTACCTATTTCGGCAAGCTTACTTCCCCCAAAGTAACCAGTGTACTGTCCCAATACCAGAAGGACAAAGGAGACGATTAAGCGATATGGATAGACTCCAATCCATCGGACAACTGGAATGGTTCCGGAACAAGATAATAGCTGGAGCCGGTGAGGCCAAAACCGTGGTGCAGGTCTGCATGACCGGCTGCCGGGCCTATGGCTCGGTCGATGTCATGGCCGCTATTGAGGAAGAAGTCGTCCGGCAGGGGCTTGAAAAACAGGTGGAGGTTCGCGCTACGGGCTGTCACGGTTTTTGCGCCAAAGCCCCGGTCATGGCCGTGGAACCGCTCGGGATCCAGTACCAGGAGGTAGAGCCGGAAGACGCGGCCGAGATTGTCGATCTCACCCTTAAGAACAGCCGGCTGATAGACCGGCTGGCCTACAAAGACCCCGCAACCCAGACCCCGATAGTCTATCGGAACCAAATTCCTTTCTATATGAAGCAGGAAAAAAGGGTGCTGGCCAACTGCGGCCGGATCGATCCGACCCAGATCGAGCATTACCTGGCCAACGGCGGATATCAGGCCATTGCCAAGGCCCTGACCAGGATGATGCCCGAGGACGTTGTTCGGGAAATCACCGCCGCGCAACTTCGCGGCCGAGGGGGCGCAGGGGTTTCCACCGGCTTTAAATGGAGACTGGCGGCTGAGGCCAAGGGCCGGCCCAAGTACATTATCTGCAACGCGGACGAAGGCGATCCGGGGGCCTTCATGGACCGGGCTGTTCTGGAAGGCGATCCTCACGCCGTGCTCGAGGGCATGATGATCGCGGCCTACGCCTTCGGGGCCGAGTACGGGTACATTTACGTGCGGGAGGAATACCCCATTGCCGTGGAACATCTGACTATCGCCCTGGAGCAGAGCCGGGAACTGGGCCTTCTGGGTGAGAATATCCTGGGGACGGGGTTGAATCTCGATATCTCTCTGAAAATGGGGGCCGGGGCGTTTGTGTGCGGCGAGGAAACAGGCCTCATGGCCTCCATTGAAGGTCAGAGAGGCATGCCCAGACCCAGGCCGCCCTACCCGGCGGAATCCGGGCTGGGGGGAAAGCCTTCGAATATCAACAACGTCGAGACCCTGGCCAACGTGCCGTTGATCATAAAAAACGGCGCGGACTGGTACAGCCAGATGGGCACGGAAAACAGCAAGGGCACCAAGATATTCTCATTGGCCGGTAAAGTGAATAACACCGGCTTGGTGGAAGTGCCTTTCGGTGTCAGCATAAAGGAAGTCATTTTCGACATCGGCGGCGGAATACCCAAAGACAGGGCTTTCAAGGCCGTGCAGATGGGAGGACCATCCGGTGGATGCGTTCCGTCTCAGC
>JAZGHI010000383.1:0-2829 GCA_036480955.1 Candidatus Adiutricales bacterium | reverse complement strand
AACCATAATATGACAAACGCTCTAATCTCCCGCGTTACATAGAGTAAGCTCTTAAACGGCCTCAGCGATAGCAGCTCCCATTTCGGTTGTCGTGGCGCGGCCGCCCATGTCCGGTGTGCGCAGGCTTGGGTCCTCGAGGGCGGTCTCGACCGCTCTTTCGACCGCGGCCGCGGCTTCGGGGTGTCCCAGATGGTCCAGCATCATGGCGCCCGAGGTTATCTGCGCGATCGGGTTGGCAATGCCTTTCCCGGCTATATCCGGGGCCGAACCGTGCACCGGTTCGAACATCGAGGGATATTTTCGTTCTGGGTTGAGGTTGGCCGATGGCGCCACGCCTATGGTTCCAGCCACGGCCGGCCCCAGGTCCGACAGAATATCGCCGAATAGATTGCTACCGACCACCACGTCGAACCAATCAGGATGGAGCACGAAATTCGCCGTGAGAATATCGATGTGGTACTGGTCGGTCTTTACGTCTGGAAAATCCCGGCCCACTTCCATAAATCGTTCGTCCCAATAGGGCATGGTGTGGATGATCCCGTTCGATTTAGTGGCTGAGGTCAAATGTTTGGCCTCCCGGCTCCGGGCCAGCTCAAAAGCAAACCGCATAACCCGGTCCACGCCTTTGCGTGTAAATACCGATTCCTGAACCACTACTTCCGACTCGGTCCCTGAATATAGCCGGCCCCCGATCTGAGAGTATTCACCCTCGTTGTTTTCCCTGACGATCACAAAATCTATGTCCTCGGGCCCCCTGTTTTTCAAGGGCGTGTCCATGCCTTTGAGCATGCGCACCGGCCGGAGATTGACATATTGTTCGAGTTCCCGGCGGATGGGTATCAATAGCTCCCAAAGCGACAAGTGGTCGGGCACACCCGGGAACCCGACGGCCCCCAGGAAGATGGCCTCGAATTCCTTGAGCTGTTCGATGCCGTCCTCAGGCATGAAACGGCCTGTGCGGTTGTAGTTTTCGCAACCCCAGGGGAGAGTCTGCCAATTGAAATCAATGTCAAAGCGATGGCCGGCCGCCTCGAGAACCCGGATTCCCTCCGGGACCACTTCCAGCCCGATTCCGTCCCCGGGTATTACCGCGACATTATATAAAGTCATAGCGCTCCTTTTCCTTTGTTTCCAAAACTAATGCTTCCCGTATCTTGTTATGGGCCATTACGGCTTTTAACCAGTCCCCCAGTGGGGGTTTAATTCCCCGAAACTTGCTTCGTCTTTCGATCAAATTTTTTACCGCAGGTAAATAAATGCTCAGATTTTTCCGGTTAACACCCCGTGGCTTGCCGCGGGGTTGTTTATTTTCTTCTCCTCATAGGGAGCGAGAATCTCGAGCTGGTACTCGAGGGCGGCTTTAATTTCCGGATCATCCAGATCGGTCAGCGGGGAACGGACCTCACCTCCCGGAAGTCCGGCCATCTCCATGGCCGCTTTCAAGGCGGGCACACCCCAGCGCGAGGTGACCATGGCCGCCAGGGGACTGAGCAGCTGGTGCAGATTCAAGGCGGCGGTAAAGTCACCATCCTTATACGCCTTCTCGATCATGCAGCAGACGCGGGGTGTCACGTTGGCCACGGCCAGAATGCCGCCATCCGCGCCCAGGCAAAGAGCCGGAAAAAGCTGGGGAGATGACCCGACGAATACGGCGAAATCCGGGGCCGTAAGCCGGATGATTTCCGAGAGCTGATTCATATTGCCCGATGAATCCTTGACACCCACGATGTTGGGATGGAGGCTCAACTCGGACACCAGGGCCTGGTCCATATTAAGTCCGGTCGAGGCCGGCATGTTGTATACCAGAACCGGGATGGAGGCTGAATCGGCCAGTTTATGGTAATGGCTGGTCAGCCGCTCGTCCGTCATTTGTCCGGTGTAATAGTGAGGCGGCAGGACCATGACACAATCGGCCCCCAAACCGGACGCCATGCCGCATAGGCCAATAACTTTCCGCGTAGATTCCGCGCCGGCACCGATCATAAGGATTTTATCATCGGGCGTGGCTTCCCGGGCGGCTTGGATAAGCTTTTCTTTTTCCCCATCGCTTAAATAAACGGCTTCACCGTTACTCCCCAATACCAGGTATCCGGCCAGGCCGGTCTTGTTCAGGCCTATGATAATTTTTTTAAACGCCTCGAGGTCGAGTTCATCATTTATAAATGGCGTGGCTACCGGGACCAGTACACCGCTGAGCTTTTTAGTCATTTTCCTTGTCCGTTTATTATTAATGTTGGTTTGGCTTTGATTAGAGACAGTAGACCGGGCAAAAATAAATATCAAGAAATTTGTAGCGGATCAGCGTATCGAACCCGGTCTGTTTTCTTTTTGCCTGACACTCTGGGCTTTATTATATTGCTCCTGAATTATTACATCGCCGGGTCTATTAAAAAGGAAGGTACACGCCATGTCTGAAGAAGCCGCCAGTCCACTCGAAAGCCCCGGATTATACCAGGGTGCGGAAAACGCGCCGCAATCGGCATGTGATCCGCACCCGGCCGCCGCGATCCGCACAAAGCTAGCCCATTTTCCGGCGAAAGCTTCGGGTTATACTAGGGTGTGGAAAGCGTGCCGTGATTAGGGCCTTATCCGCACCCGGCCGCCGTGATACGCACAAAAGTGGGTAATTTCAGCGGCGCATACCCCGGATTTTCGATCGGAAAAAAAAAGAAAAAAAAAAGAAAAAAAAACTGGGTGCGATCTATCCTGTCTTTACTCCCCTTTTACCCCTGTTCCATCCACAAATTATCCCCTTTCACCCTGTTGACCCGTTATTTCTCTTGCTCTATTCTACTTCCTGAACGTATCGACGGTAGGAAAAAAAGGAGG
>JAZGHI010000382.1:0-4492 GCA_036480955.1 Candidatus Adiutricales bacterium | reverse complement strand
TAACTTTAGGGGCAAAAGCAGGGCCAGAGGCCTGATCGCGCCCAGGATGCCGCCTTCGGTCAGGTTATACAGACTTTTTTGAACCACAGAAAGGCCTCTTACCTTCTCCGCTGAATTTATTACGCGTTAAATCGTATCAAAATCCTGAAAAAAGGACAAATTGTTTAAAGATTATGGATTGGAAAAGGGAACAAACATCGTACCCCCCTGGTTAAGGTCCGGGTGCTTAAGTCGAACCGGAATGAAGGAAATACGCGCTTGGCAAAAGGGCATAATTCTAGCCTAAAATATTACTGACCGAGAATTGCTGCTCAAAGCCGGATTGAATTGCATTCAAGGGCAGGATGATGTAGATTATATTGCCTTAGTAAATGAAAGGGCCCTGCGGCTGTTTCATCTATTTGTTACGTAAAATAAAGAAGTTATACCGGCCGGCCGGCCTTTCAAACGTTATCTATCAGTAAGGGGAGACACATGAATATTTTCGGGCCCAATGAATTACAGGCGGAAGTGTTTGATAAGAATCTATGTATCGGATGCGGGGCCTGTATCGGTCTTTGTCCGTATTTCGGTTCTTACAGGGGTAAGACCGCGTCCTTGTTTCCGTGTACCATTGAACAAGGAAGATGCTTTGCCTTCTGTCCCAAAATCGAGGTAGACCTCGAAGAGCTGTCCCAAGAAAGCTTCGGTCAATCCTATACCGGCAGCCCATTGGGAACGCATCGGTCCATTAAAATCTCGAAAGCCGGAGAGAAAGCGGGATCGGGAGCTTTTCAGGCCGGAGGAACAGTGTCGGCTCTTATGAGTTTCGCCCTGGAGAAAGGCTATGTTGACGCCGCGGTCTGTACGGACAAAGAGGGTATTCTGCCGGTCCCGCGCCTGGTGACCGAGCCCGAAGGCATCTATGAATGTTCTTCCTCAAAATATACGGCCGCGCCTACCCTTTCCGCGCTGAATCAGGCCATTAAGGACGGATACAAAAACCTGGGTGTAATTGGCGTCCCCTGTCAGATGACGGCCGTGGCCAGCCTCAGGACCAATCCAACGAATCTGGATGCATTTGAAGACCCCATCGGCCTGGCGGTCGGGCTCTTCTGTACCTGGTCGCTGGACTATAAGTCTTTCCACGCGTTTGTCTCCAAACAGGTATCCCCGGAAAAGATTACCAAGGTGGATATACCTCCGCCGCCGGCCGAGATAATGGAACTATTCATAGGCAGTGAAAAAATTGAAATACCGCTGGATGAAATCAGGGCCTTGGTCCCGGAAACCTGCTCCTACTGCCCGGACATGACCTCTGAGTTCTCGGATATTTCAGTCGGGGTCCTGGAGGGCCGGCCGGATATGAACACCCTGATCATAAGGACGGAAAGAGGCCGTAATATTGTCGAGGACGCGGAGCAGCAGGGCTATCTGGTCACGGATGATATCAGGCCTGAAAATCTGGAGCACCTGACCTGGGCGGCCGGTAATAAAAAGAAAAGGGCCTTGATTAAATCGAAAGAGGAGGGCCTGGTCAATGTGACCGAAGAGGGGCGGAAATCCCTCCTCAGAATAAGGACCGAAGTCCTGGAAGAGATTATACAAGATGGGTAGGGAGGTAGAAAATGCCTATAATTTTAGACGGTAAAGAGGGAACAGACTACATGGCCATGGGCAACGAGGGTTTTGCCCGGGGGGCTCTGGAAGCCGGTGTCAAGGTCGCGGCCGGATATCCCGGCACCCCGTCCTCGGAAATTATCGAACAGCTTTCGAACGTGGCCCATGAAGCGGGTCTGTACGTCGAATGGTCGGTGAACGAAAAAATCGCCCTGGAGGTGGCGGCCGCCGCTTCTTTCTCACAGTTAAGGTCCCTGGCCATTATGAAGCAGAACGGGGTGAACGTGGCCTCCGATTTTCTCCTCCACCTGGCCCTGTCCGGGACGCGTGGAGGTCTAGTCCTTATTACCTGCGAGGACCCGGCGGCCCATTCCAGTGTCAACGAAGGGGATTCCCGGCAGTTTGCCAAGATGATCGAGTTCCCGCTTCTGGAACCCGGCGATTTTCAGGAAGCCAAAGATATGACCAAATGGGCTTTCGAACTTTCAGAGGAGATTAAAAACCTGGTCATGGTCCGCTCGGTCACCAGGCTTTCCCACGCCAGTGGGAACATAAAGTTCGGCGCGCTGCCGGAACATGCGGTGGAGGCGAAGTTTGAATTTTCCGGCCACGTTCTCGACCCGGATAAAGGCCCGGTGGCGGCTATCGCTTTCAAGCACGGTTTTCAGCAGGAGAAGATGAAAAAGGCCAGGGAGCTTTTTGAAGACTCGCCTTTCAATACCTATCAGGGTCCCGAAAAACCGGAACTCCTGATTATCACCACGAGTATCTGCAGCCTTTACGCCAGGGAAGCCCTCAATATTCTGGGACTCGAGGACCGGGTGGGCCTGCTCAAGCTGGGCACCTCCTGGCCGCTCCCGCCTAATCTTATTAAAAAACACCTCAAGAGCACGGACCGGATTCTTTTTATCGAAGAGGTCCTCCCTTTTATGGAGGAAAACGTCAAGGTCCTCGCCGCCGAGATGGCGGCCGAGGTTGGCGTTAAAGAGTTCTTTGGGAAGAATTCCGGCCATATCCCTTCGGTCGGCGAGCAGAATCCGGATTTAGTCATTTCAGCCCTGGCCCAGATCCTGGGTCTTTCCTATGAATCCATTTCCGAGGAATACGCGAGCCAGGCCGTTGCCGTGGCCCAGTCCAAGGCTCCGGGCCGGGCGGCCAGTTTCTGCGCCGGCTGCCCCCACCGGGCCTCGTTCTGGTCCATTCATAACGCGCTGGAACTGGACGGCCGGAAGGGTTTTGTCTGCGGAGACATCGGCTGTTATTCCATGGCTTTCGGCGCTCCCGGTTTCAGCACGCTAAAAACCCTGCACTCCATGGGTTCCGGCGCGGGTCTGGCCAGCGGGTTCTCCAAACTCAAACAGTTCGGCCTGGACCAGCCCGTCCTGGCCGCCTGTGGAGATTCCACCTTTTTCCACGCCGCCATACCGGCCCTGGTCAACGCGGTACACCATCAGTCCGACTTCACTCTGATTGTGCTTGATAACAGCGGCACGGCCATGACCGGATTCCAATCCCACCCCGGACTCGAGGTAAACGCCATGGGCGATGAGGCCCCGAAGCTGGATGTCGAGGAAATCTGCCGGGCCCTGGGAGCCAGGGTCGAGGTCTGCGATCCCTTTGATTTGAAAGGTACACAGAATAAGCTGAATGAACTGATGGAATATGAAAAGGGGGCCAAGGTCCTCATTCTGAAACAGATCTGCGCCTTAAGCCCTGAGAAAAAAGGCACCAAAATGTACAACGTCTCGGTCAATGAATCCCTTTGTCTGGGTGAGGACTGTGGATGTAACCGCCTGTGCACCCGCGTTTTCAGATGCCCCGGTCTGTCCTGGGACAGTGAAAAGGGAGTCAGCGGGATCGATGAAGTCATCTGTAACGGCTGTGGGGTCTGCGCGGATATCTGCCCCCAGGAGGCCATCATTAGAGAGGAGGCTTAAATAAGATGGGACAAGCTGAATTATCCAAGGACCCATATAACATAATCATTACGGGCGTGGGCGGACAGGGAAACGTACTGGCCTCACGCATTCTGGGCAACATGCTGGTCCGACGGGGGCTTTACGTGACCATCGGGGAGACTTTTGGCGCGTCTCAAAGGGGCGGGTCGGTGATGAGCCACCTGCGTGTTTCCAAAAAATCCAGTTGGAGCCCCCAGATACCCAAGAATCAGGCCGACATGATCATGGCCCTGGAGCCTTCGGAGGCGGTCAGGCTGCTGCCGGTGTATGGCCATCAGAAAGTCAAGCTCCTGAGCAACAGCCGGGCCATCCTCCCGGTTGACGTGATCGCCGGGAATCAGAAATACCCGACCATTGACGAAATCAAGGATTCGGTCAAAAACCTGACCGAGGAGGCCTGGTTCATCAACGCCACGGAAGAATCCCTGAAGCTGGGTAATCCGATCTTCGGAAACAGCATCATGCTCGGGGCCCTGGCTGAGACCAACGTGATTCCCATGTCAAAAGACGATTTTGAGGCGGTCATCTCCGAGAGTATGCCTCCGGACACTGTAAAGACAAATCTGACCGCCTATGACCTGGGGGGCGATCTGGTTCGTCAGCAGGCCTAGAGCTCATTTTATATCTTTTTAGAGGCGCGGTAGTAATATAGGCCGCGTCTTTTTTCATAGGTAGTAGGGTGCGCATTGCGCACCAAACAAGCGATTGCATGTGCCTAAATGTTTGTGGTGCGCAGTGCGCACCCTACAATCCTCTTCGATTATTTTAATTTCCATATTTCACCTTTATATTTTTTCCGATAAGAACCTTTATCGACTTAAATTTAACTATTTATACGCGGGCAGCCAGTCCGCTTTGGCTTCGAGCAGTTCGTCGCAGAGTTCCCGGGTCCGGTCCAGGGTGAGTTCGCTGCCGGTATGAGGGTCCAGGCAGGC
>JAZGHI010000381.1:0-5689 GCA_036480955.1 Candidatus Adiutricales bacterium | reverse complement strand
TATGATCCCCGACAAATATCGTATCTCCTTTTGAAAACATTCCCGCCGGACGATAAGGAGGATTAATCAGACGCCCGGAACGAACGGGATTATCCGGATTTGAGTAAAAAACTTCAGCCTTGACCAGATGGCCCAGGGCGGGGTGAAAAGGCCCGGCCATGAACCCGTTTGTCAATCCCGTACTCCCCTGCAACCCAATCCGAGTGACCGTAATCCCGGCCCTGGTCAGGGCCTTGAACATCATGGCACAGGCCTTTACCGCCTCAGTAATAGTCAGCGGGCTGTACTCACCTCTGAGGTACCAATCAGTCAAAGGCGTATTCTTGAAGACCAGCAGAGGGTAAAGGCGTACCTCATGCGGAGAGACCTCCAGGACTTTTTCCAACGTTGCGCTGCGGCTGGCTTCGTCTTCGCCGGGAAGACCCAAAAGGAGCTGTAGGCCTAGATTTAGCCCGGCCTCCTTCACTCTTCGCGCGGCGGCGATACTGTCTCCCGCAGTGTGCCCCCTGCGGCTTACGGCCAAGACCCGGTCATCCATGGATTGAGCCCCGATCTCGACGGTAGTCACTCCCATCTGCTTTAAAAATTCGATCTGCGTTTCGGATAACGCGTCCGGGCGTGTGGACAACCTGATACCATGCACCAGGCCGCTGTTCATGAAGGGCTGGACCGCGTCTAGTAATGCCTGCTGCCGTTTCTTTATTATCGCGGTGAAGGTTCCGCCGTAAAACGCGGCCTCCACCTTCATGCCCGGCCGTAGGCGGGTGGAAGATAAACCGGAGATAAGACCCGATTTAACGCTTTCCGCCGTAACGGATTGCTCCCGGCTGCCGCCGGATATGCGCTGATCGCAATAGAGGCATTGATGGGGACAACCCTGGTGGGTCATGAAGAATGGAATGATAAAATGCTTCATGATTTGGGGATCTTCCCGGTCTCAAGAATTTCCAGGGCCGCCCTGGCCGCGGACATCTCCGCCTCTTTCTTGCTCCGGCCCCAACCTTGAGACAGGTCCTCGCCGACCAGAGATAACCTGACCTCGAAGGTACGTAAATGGTCCGGGCCGGATGTTCCGGTCAAGCTATAAACCGGATTCTGATTATAAAGTTCCTGGGTTAATTCCTGTAATCTGGTCTTGTAATCTTTTAAAAGATCATGGGATAAGGACCTTTCAATTAAATCCCCCATTAAAGTCTCTACCACGTCCAGAACCGGTGATAATCCACCGTCCAGATACACCGCGGCCAGGATCGCTTCCAAGGCATCCGCCAGAATCGAATTCTTATCACGGCCCCCCGTGGCCTCCTCACCCCGGCCCAGGTATATACAAGGCGCTAGGCCGATTTCGCGAGCGATTTTAGCTAGCTGGATATCGTTGACCAGACCGGCCCTCATCTTTGATAATTCTCCTTCGCCCACATCCGTAAACATCTGGTAAAGGCGGGTGCTGACGCAAAGTGACAGGACCGAATCGCCCAGGAATTCGAGGCGCTGATAATCTTCAACCGGCTGCGTTCCTTCCGAGTCCGCGTAAGTTTCGTGTACATACGATGAGTGTTTGAGGGCGGTTTTGAGCAGAGACCTGTCCTTAAATCCATATCCGATTCCCGATTCAAGTTTTTCCAGTTTTTTTGTCTCACTCATACACGGGCTCGCTTTCACGCGGTTATGGCCTTAGATTCTAAAATGATAGCGTAATTGTTAAAAAATATGTTCCTTGTCATAAGTTGAGACCTCTGTAAAACTTCGTCCTTTGACCCAACTCTTTGTCGCGCTCGAATTTAAGTCCTCGAAATACTACAAGTATTCCTGCGGGTTAAATTTTCGTGCTCCTCGATTTAACCTCAAATTACTCGTTTTGCAGAGGTCTCAAGTTGTATGTTCGAATTATTAGAACCCGTTTTAATTTTAAAACCAAGGCCATTGCATCTTTATTTTGGAGTTTACCGCTTTTACTTCTTCTAGCCGATATGGTCTTTATTCCTTTTTTGATTTTTCAATCAGAACGTCATTACGGCCAACACTCTAATCAGGAGCAGTACCAAAGTCAAGGCGGGAACTTCTAAATCCAACAGGGATTTTTTGCTTCTCCTTCTGTTTTCACTCTTGGGCGAACTATCAAAAAAGGCGAACCCTGCTCGGCTCGCCCTTTTCAGTAAAGAATATGTCTAAAATTTATAAACCGGAATGCTTCTCCGCCACCTTAATACGGACCATGGCCCTTCTCAAGGCCGCCTCGGCCCTGACAAAATCCAGTTCCGCCTCTCTGGACTGAGCAATTCTCTGTTCGGCCCTCTCGCGAGCGCTTTGGGCCCGGTCAAGGTCTATCTCGCGGCCATGTTCAGCCGATTCAGCCAGAATGGTAACCTTGTCATCTGAAACTTCAGCGAAACCGCCGCTGACGGCCACGTAATGCAGGGAGTTGGCCTGGCGGTATCTGAGTTCCCCGGTCTGAAGCGTAGTCAGAAAGGGTATGTGCCCGTGCAGAACGCCAAATTCTCCCTCAGTAGCCGTAGCCACTACGATGTCCACGTCTTCACTCAAGACCATTTTATCCGGGGTAACGATTTCGAGTTTAATCTGTTCGGCCATGATATTCCTTAATTTCCCGGCGGATTAAGCCGAAGCCAACTGTTTGGCTTTTTCGACAGCATCCTCAATCCCCCCGACCATGTTGAAAGCCTGCTCGGGCAGATCATCGTGCTTACCTTCGATGATTTCCTTGAAGCTGCGGACCGTATCCTCGATCTTAACGAACTTACCGGCCATTCGCGTAAATTTTTCGGCCACATGGAAGGGCTGACCCAGGAAACGCTCGATCTTACGGGCTCTGGACACGGTCAGCTTGTCCTCCTCCGACAGTTCGTCCATACCCAGAATAGCGATGATGTCCTGGAGGTCTTTGTATTTCTGCAGGATTTGCTGCACCTGGCGCGAAACCTGGTAGTGCTCCTCACCCACATACTGGGCGTCCAGGATACGGGAACTTGAATCCAACGGATCGACAGCCGGATAGATGCCCTTTTCCACGATGGAACGCGAAAGGACCACGCTACCATCCAAGTGCGCGAAGGTTGTCGCCGGGGCCGGGTCTGTCAAGTCGTCCGCGGGAACATACACACACTGTACCGAGGTAATCGAGCCTTTGTTGGTAGAAGTGATCCGCTCCTGCAGTTCGCCGAGGTCGGTTCCCAGTGTGGGCTGGTATCCAACAGCGGAAGGCATGCGGCCTAACAGGGCCGAAACCTCTGAACCCGCCTGGGTGAATCGGAATATATTGTCAATGAACAGGAGAACGTCCTGTCCCTGTTCATCCCGGAAATACTCAGCCGCGGTGAGGGCCGATAAGGCCACTCGGGCGCGTGCTCCCGGCGGTTCGGTCATCTGACCGTATATCAGGGCGGAACGTGGCAGAACACCCGATCCCTTCATATCAAGGTACAGGTCGTTCCCTTCACGGGTTCTCTCACCCACTCCGGCAAACACCGAGATACCACCGTGCTCCATGGCGATATTATGGATCATCTCCATCATGATAACGGTCTTGCCCACACCGGCGCCGCCGAACATGCCCATCTTGCCACCCCGGGGGAAGGGAACCAGAAGATCGATTACCTTGACACCTGTCTCGAGTACCCGCACCTCGGTATCCAAATCGGTAAACTCCGGCGCCGGACGGTGAATCGGACTGAACTCTGTGGCCTCCACCGGACCAAGGCCGTCCACTGGGCGCCCAACCACGTTGAGCACGCGGCCCAGGGTGGGTTCACCCACGGGCATGATTATCGGCGCGCCGGTGTCCTCGGCGTCCATGCCTCTAACCAAACCGTCCGTGGTGTCCATGGCGATACAGCGGACCACGTTGTCTCCCAGGTGCTGAGCCACTTCAACAACGAGGTTGCCCTCGGTGTCGTCGATAACCGGGTTGGTAATTTTTAGCGCAGTCAAAATCTCTGGCAGTTGTCCGTCACTGAATTCAACATCAAGGACAGGTCCGATGACCTGAATAATCTTGCCCTTGTTCATATCCTTCTAGACCTCCTCTGGTCGGGTACAGAATCTTAATTTATTCTTATCCGCTCTTATGATGCTTTTAAGGCCTCGGCTCCACCCACGATATCCAAGAGCTCCATGGTAATAGAGGACTGGCGGGCCTTGTTATACACCCTGGTTAAATCTTCAACCAGGTCCTTGCAATTATTAGTGGCGTTATCCATGGCCATCATTCGAGCGGCGTGCTCGCTGGCTGAGGTTTCCAGCATGGCGTTGTAAACCTGGATATTAAAACTTCTGGGCAGGAGGTCAATCATAATCGCTTCAGCACTTGGTTCGTATAAATATTCTCCAACACCGGAATCGGGCAAATCCTCTTCCTCCTGCCCAGAAGAGATAGGCAAGAGTTTGGCTAGAGTCAACTCCTGCCTGGCCATGCTTTCAAACTTTGTATAATAAATCCATACTTCCTGGACGTTTTCATCCAGATATTCACCAGAAACACTCTGGGCGATCTGAGACGCTACGGAATAATCAAACGATTCCATTACGCTAAGATGTCTCGATCTGATATTTACAGAACGCTTCTTAAAATAATCGATTACCTTTCGGCCTACCAGGGTCAGGGAGACTTCGGTCCCTTGAGCTTCACGCTCTTTGACAAATTTCTCCACCGCGTTGATAGTATTGTTATTGAAGCTGCCGCACAATCCCCGTTCAGAAGAAAAGGCCAAAAGCTCTACCCGGTTGACCTCTTCCGGCTGGCTCAAATAAGGATGAATTTCGGCTTCCGTTCGGGCGGCCAGATTTGACATAACGTCCGCGAATTTTTGGGCGTAAGGCCGAAAGTTTTCAATCCGGGTTTGAGCCTTCCTGAGCCTGGCCGTAGCCACCATGTTCATGGCCTTGGTAATCTGCTGGGTCTTCTTTACCGCCGATATCTTTCTTTCGATGTCCTTGAGTGTGGCCATTTATTTGCCCTTTTCAGGCTGCCTGGAAGACGTCGTCAAACTCGGTGAGGGCCTTTTTCATCTTTTCATCCAGATCGTCGCTTATCTCTTTCTTTTCAGCTAACTCACTGAAGATCTCCGCGTACTTGCCCTCAATAAACTCGAACAACTGAATCTCATACTCAGCCACGGCCTCAGCCGGATATTTATCCGTAAACCCATTTATGCCGGCATATATTATCATCACCTGCTTTTCCATAGGCATAGGCTGATACTGGGGTTGTTTCAAGATTTCCACCAGCCGGCGGCCGCGCTCGAGCGCCGCCTGGGTGGCGGCATCCAGGTCGGAACCGAATTGGGCGAAAGCTTCCAATTCTCGGAACTGGGCCATATCCATCCTCAGACTTCCGGCCACCTGCCTCATGGCCTCGACCTGAGCGTCACCGCCGACACGCGAGACCGAGAGGCCGACGTTGATGGCCGGACGTACACCTGAGAAGAAAAGCTGGGGCTCCAGGTAAATCTGACCGTCGGTAATGGAGATAACGTTGGTCGGAATGTAGGCCGACATGTCACCTTGCTGGGTCTCGATGATGGGCAGAGCGGTCAATGAACCGCCTCCCAGGTCATCATTGAGCTTGGCCGCGCGTTCGAGGAGCCGGGAGTGGTTGTAGAAAATGTCGCCCGGGAAAGCCTCACGGCCCGGAGGACGCCTGAGCAGCAGAGAAACCTGCCGGTAGGCCACA
>JAZGHI010000380.1:0-6430 GCA_036480955.1 Candidatus Adiutricales bacterium | reverse complement strand
GGGATAACTGCCGTTCATAATGTTCCCTGGTTTTCCGAGTAGCTCTTTTTGGGCTATGAGTCCAGTGTACGATTAAAAAGAACCCACCTCTTGGAAATCAAGTTCGAATAATACCTTCCGGGGGAATCAGCACTGACTTAAATAAATTTTAAGCCGACGCAACCCCTCAGCTAGGTTGTCTAAAGAATTAGCGTAGGAAAATCGAAGATACCCTTCGGCGTTACTGCCGAAGTCAATACCGGGCGAAACGCCCACGTGGGCCTTCTCAAGGATATCAAAAGCCAGGGCGTGTGAATCATCATTAATATGGCGCGCGTTGACCAGGATATAAAAAGCTCCGAACGGTTCCACATTTATCTCGAAGCCCAAATCCCTTAAACCCTCGATTAGAAAAGATCGCCGCTGGTCATAAATGGTCCTCATCTTCTCTATGTCCGGCCCAGCTTCTTTCAAGGCGCTTAGACCAGCCCACTGAGAGAAGGAGGTGGCTGATATAAAAAAATTCTGCTGAATTTTTTGCATGGGGCGGATGAATTCCGGCGGGGCGATTATATATCCCAGGCGCCAGCCGGTCATGGCATAAAGCTTGGAAAAACCGTTTAAGACCACGGCCCGGTCCGTAAATTCCAGGATGGACCGCTCACGTTTATTCCCGTATACCAGGCCGTGGTATATCTCGTCCGAGATAACCAGAGGGGAGATATCGGCTATCTTTTCCATCCTGTCTGGTTCAAGGAGTTGGCCGGTAGGATTGGCGGGGGAATTGATAAAGACTGCTTTTGTCCGGGAGGATAAATTTTGCTCGATCTGGGATGGCCTGTATTGAAAACCGTCATCTTCGTAAACGTTTATGAAGACCGGCTGGCCGTGGAAGAATTCTACGAAATTGGGATAACAGGCGTAATGGGGATTGGATATTATGACTTCATCACCGGCTTCCAGCAGGGAGGCGAAGAACATGAACATGGCCGGGGATGTCCCTGAGGTAATGATTATATGTTCAGGAGAGACATCAGCTTTATAGCGTTTATAATAGTCCTCGGCGACGGCCTCTCGCAACTCAATTATGCCCAGGCTATGTGTATAGTGGGTCTTGCCTTCTCTCAAAGCCCTGTGGCCGGCTTCTTTTATGCATTCCGGAGTATCGAAGTCCGGTTCACCTATTTCGAGATGGATGATATCTATCCCGGCACGCTCCATTTCCTGCGCCTTTTCCAGGACATCCATGACGATAAAGGGGGGGATATTTTTCGCCCTAGAGGTAATTTGATTCATTTGTAAGACTATGACTATTCAGGAATTTCAGCCAGCCGCTCTCGGGCGGATTCTTCCAGACTGGTTCCCGGCGCGATCTCAATCACTTTCTCAAAATTCTTACGCGCTTTCTCGTCCTGGCCCATTTTCACATACACTTCGGCAAGATTAAAAAAGGCTATGGCATATTTAGGGGCAAATACCGTGGCCTTCTTAAAAGCTTTAGCCGCTTCTTCCAGATTGTTCAGGGCCAGATAAGTCCGGCCTAATTTATTGTGGGCCAGACTATATCCCGGGGCTATCTCTACCGACTTTTTAAAAGCGGCCAGGGCTTGATCATATAATCCCTGTTCCAGGTAAACTTGTCCAATATTGAAATGGGCGTAATGCGGGGTCGTATACAGGAGATCGGAGAGGGCAATGTTGAATTCGGTCAAAGCCTCAGGATACATCTTCATATCCTGGTAGACTGTCCCGAGGCTGTTGTGGGCCTCCGGAAATTTTTTTCGCAAGGCCAGGGCCCGCTTCAGATGATCCACAGCCAGAGGATATTTTTTCAGGTTTTGATACACCACTCCCAGATGATTCTGGACATCAGCATTTTGGGGATCGTATTTTTCGGCTTCCAACAGGTCCTTGAGAGCGTGGATTAAACGGCCGTTTTTTAAATGGACCGTTCCTAAACTTAGATGGGCCCGGGCTTTCGCCTCATCCCTTTTTACAGAGCCTTCTCCCAGACCGTTTTCAGACGTAGCAGCGCAGCTTGCCCATAAAAAAGCGAGGATCACGACGGCCAGTATTTTCTTTATGGTCATGGTCAGATAACCTTATTGAGAGGATATTCGATTATTCCCTCCGCCCCCCGGTTCAAAAGCTCAGGGATAAGCTCTCTTACCTCCGCCTGAGAGATAACGGTTTCCACGGACACCCACTCGGAATTATAAAGATGGGCAATCGTTGGCGCGTTAAGGCTGGGTAGGATTTCAATAACCTTTTCCACGTTTTTCTGAGCGACATTCATCTTCAGTCCGACGAGTTTATCCGCCTTGAGCGCCCCGTTGAGCAGAGTGGCCATCTGCAAGACCTTGTTCTTCTTCCAATCATCTTCCCAGGACCGATGATTCATAATCAGCTGAGTATTGGTCTCCATTAGTTCGTGGATAATGTTCAATCCGTGGGCTCGAATAGTACTGCCCGTCTCGGTGACCTCCACAATTGCGTCCGCCAAACCGGATACCGCCTTGGCCTCTGTCGCGCCCCAGGAATATTCTACCTGGACCGAAATACCTCTTTCCTCAAAATAGCGCTCAGTGAAATGTACCAGCTCGGTGGCTATTTTCTTGCCTTCCAGATCCTCCAGCCGTTCGATGCCTGAATCGACCGCTACCGCCAGTACCCATCGGGCTGACCTTTGGCTGACCTTTGAATAAATCAGGTCGCTTACCACTTTGACGTCGCTGTTGTTTTCCAGAATCCAGTCTAACCCGGTCAGTCCCGCGTCCAGCACGCCTTGTTCTACATACCTCGATATCTCCTGCGCGCGGCAGATGGTGCAGTCTATTTCATCGTCGTCTATTTCCGGGAAATAGCTGCGGTCGTTCATCTGGATCCGCCAGCCGCTTCGAGAGAAAAGGTCAATGGTCGCCTTTTGCAGACTTCCTTTGGGAATGCCTAGCTTTAGTACTTGTGCCAATTACTTATATACCTCCTTGGGATCAAAAACAGGCTGGCCTTCCAACTTGAAAGATCCATCCTCTAACTTATAATGGAAACAGCTTCTATGCCCGGTGTGGCAAGCCGCGCCGCCTATCTGATCAACCTTTACTAAAATAGCGTCACCGTCACAATCCACACGTATCTCCTTCATCTTCTGGACATGGCCCGATGTCCCGCCTTTGTGCCACAATTCCTGGCGTGACCGGCTGAAATAGTGGACTTCACCCGTTTCGATTGTCTTTTGTAGAGCCTCTTCATTCATAAAGGCCACCATGAGGATATCACCGGTAGCGGCGTCCTGGGTGATTGTGGGGATTAATCCATTACCTTTGGCGAAATCAGGATTAATCATGCTCTCTTTATCTTTAACCACTAACATTCCTCCTTACGAGCGGGTAATCCACTGCATGAACGGACACGTAATTAGAGAATTCAGGCTGGCCATTGCCAGAAATTCAGTTCATCAAAAGCGGTTAATCAAGAATCTCGGCCAAAGGCCGGATTCGAACATTTTTAATTTTCCCATGGGCAAGCGCTCTGACGATGTAACGCAAATTTATAATTTGTAAAATTATTTTTTTAAGTCCCTTTATCAATTCATCAGTTTATAAACAAGTTCATTAGCCAATACGCTAAGTCCCTAATTAATCATGGAAATTGATGAATTGTCAAGGTGAATAAGGCTTCCATCGGGTTTTTCCGCCCTGCTCTCTATTCCACCGGCCAATTGACCACAAGCGGCTGAGATATCACTCCCTTTGCTGGTTCGAACGATTGCGGTGTAGTGCTTTTTTACTAAAAAGTCTCTGAAAGCGGCTACCGTCTCTACGTCCGAGGCTTCAAATTCGGCTCCAGGATATGTATTGAAAGGGACCAGATTTACCTTGACCCTGAGCCCGGCCAGAAACCTGGTCAGTCCTTTGGCGTGATCAAGCGTATCGTTCACCCCGGCCAGCAGGACATAGGCGATGGTGATCATTCGCCGGGAGGGAAGTGGGAAGACCTTCAAGGCCCTATGCAGCTCAGCCAGGGGGAATCGCCGGTTAATGGGCATCAGAAAATCCCGGGTTTTATCATCCGGCGCGTTAAGGGAAACGGTCAGACCAAGTGTTACCTGCTCCGCGAGACGGGCCAGCTCCGGAACCAGGCCCACGGTGGACAGGCTCATCCGACGGCGTGAAAGACCCATCAGACCGGGTTCGGACATAACCTGTATGGCCCCCACGACATTTTTAAGGTTAGCCAGGGGTTCTCCCATTCCCATGAACACTATGTTTTTCAGGCCTTTTTCCTCAGAAAGAACCTCACCCAGACCAAGAACCTGGTTGATGATCTCCGCCTGGGTCAGATTTCTTTTAAGTCCGAGACTTGCCGTCCGGCAAAAACGGCAGCCCATGGCACAACCAACCTGAGTGGACAAACAAAGGGTCAAGTGGTTCCGTTCCGGAATGAGTACGCTCTCGATTTTGGCCCCGTCTTCCAGTTTCCAGAGGAACTTGCGAGCCCCGTCTCCGGCTGATTCAACTTTCAGGCAGTTGGGACGGCTGATGTAAGCCTTTCTTCTTACCCGGTCCCGCAGGTCTTTTGAAAGGTCGGTCATGGCCGTTACGTCATTAATCCTGCAACCGAACAGCCATTTCCTGATCTGGCGGGCCCGAAACGGTTTTTCGCCCAGTGAAATAACGAAATTCTCAGCCTCAAAGGGACTCATATTTTTAAGATCCATCAGGGCCATAATAATTAATCACGCATGGTCCGCAGTCTGGCCAATTCCCAGACATAATCGTAAAGGTGAAGCCCCTTTGAAGCGGCCACAATCTCACCGTCTTCCACTCCAATCTCTCCGGCCATATACTCCTTCAGAAGCTGGATCCCGCCCAGGTTGGCCGGAAACCCGTTCCACAGGTCCCATGATCTGAAATAGACCATGAAATGGAGTTTACCGTATCGGATACGGGTGTCGATCCCCCGCATACAGGGCGGGTCACTGTACGTGATCGTCTCCGGACTGCCGACGGTCATGTAGGCCTGATTGGTTTCAAAACCATCCTCACGGTACATACGGATCACTTCATCGATCTGGGATTCCAGATATTGGCCGTAAGTGTATTCCTCTCCGGGTTCCTTGGCCGATGTCATCAGATAAGGCAGATATTCCTCGAGATAGCCCTCCGCTACCGGGTTGGGAATGCCCAGGGCCGGCGGTATATCCGGCAGCATGGGACGGGCGCCGGGGTACCGGATCCTAACTGTTATATAATCGAATTCCATCCTTTTCTGGCCCTCGTAACTGCCTCGGTCAATGGTGTATTCGTATCCCTCATCCAGGATTAAATACACTGATTGGAACCAGGCATCCGGCAGATCGCGGGCCTCGATCGAAGCGAGCTTTAAACCCTCATTTTCGTTCATTCCAATTCCTCCGGGCATTCTTATTTCTCTCTAATGATCCTGCTGACCCATGCCTTTGCGAGTAACCTGGAAAGGACAATACCATACCGGGTCAATCTTCGCCACTTAGAGTCACTTTCTTTTTTACTCAATGAATCCTGACAGGCGGGCGTATCAGATTAAATTTTTTCTCACGTATTCCACGGCGTTTTGAAATATCAGGAGACCCTGCCCGTTCATGGTTTCAGGCTTATGGCCCCCGCGTTTCAATTGGTCCATTTTTCTGGTCCAAAGAGGATGATTGGTGAGATGATGGAAGGCTTCCGGATGAGGCATGAGGCCGAAAATGCGTCCGGTTTGATCGCAGATACCGGCGATGTCATCCAGAGATCCATTGGGATTATAGGGAAACTCACCGTTTGCCGGTGAATAATCAGGATAAGCGTACCGAAGGGCGACCTGGCCCGATTCCTTGAGCCGATTAATTACTTCCGGCGACGAATAAAACTTGCCCTCACCGTGCCGGACCGGAAGGTCCAGACCGGTTAAGCCTTTGGTAACTATTGATTTTGAGGCGGGATCAGCGGTCAAATGAATCCAGTCATCCCGGAAGTTTCCGCAATCATTGGCTGTAATCGCCACCGAACGGGTAGAGCAGTCTTCATCAAAGCCAGGCAGCAGCCCCATGTTTACCAGTGCTTGGAACCCATTGCAGATACCGAGTACAAGCTTGCCGTCCCGGATGAACTCATCCAGCTGCTCACCCAGGTGGGATTTCAATTTAAGACCTAACAGGACGCCGGCGCCATGATCGTCGGCCCAGGAAAATCCACCGCCGATAGCCAGTATGTGATAGGGCGCCAATCCGTCTCCCAGGCGGGAGAGGGAGATAATCTCGTTTAGGTGTACCCTCTCGGCCGCCGCGCCGGCCTTGTTTAAAGCGTATTGGGTTTCACCGTCACAATTCAGCCCGAATCCGGTCAGGACCAGGGCTCGCACGGCGGTCTGCCCGGTTTTCTCTGGCGGTTTCATATCAATTCACCGAACGGCAGTTTAAAGGCGGCCCGTA
>JAZGHI010000379.1:0-8560 GCA_036480955.1 Candidatus Adiutricales bacterium | reverse complement strand
TGTTATCTTCGAGAGCCTTTCTGACCGCCCCGACATTATTATACAGCATTCCGCGCCAGCCCTGATGAACCAGCTTGGTAACCGTGGCCGGACCCGCGCCGCCCGTCTCCAGAGTATGGGCCGCGGCCTTGGACCGGGCGGAGGGATCCACGTCGCCGAAGGGTTTCTTGCCGTCCTTCCTGAAAGAGGTGGAAGCGTCAACGATCAGGCAGCCTCTTTTAAGCATGTCCGCGGTAAAAAAGTATTCGGAGTTCGGATGAATGCTATAGGGATGAAAACCCATGCAGCCGAACACAATATCCGCGCGCTGTGAAAGTTCTTTGTAGATTCTGACCTGGGTTTCTTTGTCCCAGCTTCCACCTGATCCGGTGCGGGTGTGCAGCGGTCCAAGTACGGTCGCGTCGACACGCTTCAGAAGATTAAAGAGGGGTTCCCCGACAATGGTGCTTCTTCCGGCCACCAGGACTTCGAGCCCGGCAAAGCTGGCTATGCCGTCCGGCCGAAGCTTAGCGTCTCTCTCCCTGACTAAATAGACGCTGGCCAGGTCCAGCATTCCGCTGGGAGTGCAGCAGTCAAAATACCGCTCGGCCCCCAGAGACATGAGGCCCAGGGTGACCTGGTTTAATCCGTCGCCGTCCTTGGCGATGTTTATTCTGTTGCAGAGAAGGGTGGTGTCTACCTCCTGTCCGGCCTGGCCGCCAAACGGCAGTTGGAACATGAGAATGGAAATGGAAGCGTCCTGGTTCCACATATCGAGCTTTTGGTACAGTTCGGCCGTGGTGACTTTTGAAGGAAGTTCCTCGACCATACTGGATAGACCCGAGAGTTTGGTGGTGTTCGACTTCATGCCCACGTAACTAAGGGACGCGGCGACTTTCGGGTCGTCTTTGTCTCCGACCAGCACGGTCAGGACCTTGTGGTCGGTCGTGTTGATTGATTTCAGAGCCGGAATTTCGCTGAAAAAATCCGCCCGGCGCTTGAGTTCGGGGATAATTACATCCTGATAGCCTTTGGGGAACCTCTGTTCTCCCCTCACAACTCCCGATCCATTGATTACATTGGAGTACTCTTCTCCTCTAAACGATCGTGAAATAGTATGGCTGAATTCCTCTTGCTTAAATAACCAGTGGTTTAAACCGCCGATACGATTTTTGTATTCTCTGTAGGCCATAAAAAGTATCCTCCTGTTTTAAATAAGAATAATCGTAAAAAAATTATACATTGAGACCTCTGCAAAACGAGTATTTTTGTCGAAATCGCGGCGTGCGAAAAATTAAGCCGCAGGAATAATACAAGTATTTTGAGGACTTAATTTTGAGCACAACAAAGAGTTCGGCCAAAAGACGACCTTTTGCAGAAGTCTCAAATTGTGTCCAGAATCCCGTGGCAAAATAACTCGCGGCAGCCTGAAATTCTCAATGCGTAACGATTACACATTGTGATTTTTAGTGCAAGACTTTTCGAAACCACGGATTTGAAAAAATTGGGCTGCTCGACCGTGACCTCAAAATAGCGCTGTAAGAATTTTAAAGGGTGATTAAGGCCTTCAGGCTGGGAAGGAATCTATTAAAGGCGGGCCCCAACGCCACCAGGCCACGCACAGGAGAATAATAAAGACACAGAACAGCACAAAGTAGGCTAAGCCCATGAATAATTTAAGTAAACGGGAAGTACTCTCCGCTTTTTGAACTTCAACCGGTCCCAGGTCTTTCACCCTCTCCAATACTTCCGGCCCGTGGGGAGCGTTCTTCAAAGACGCCGAAAGGTCGGCTCCGGCAAAGTGCCGCGCCATGTGTACTCCATTTTTCCACTTCTTGGAATCGGTAACATCATACACCCGGTCCTCGTATATTACGTGCGCCGGCCCTCCATCTTTGCCATCCGCGAGCGGTTCGTCGGATTTCTTGGCCGCCTGCTGCAGTTTTTTGTCGATAGCCGTAGTGGCCACGGCGGCCACCACCACCAGTATCACATAGAAGCTGACCTTGATAATCCAGATCAAGCCAAAGGTGGTGGTCCATAATTCCCGCACATCCTGCAACCTGAGCAGGGTAAGACCGATACCCGTGATTCCGACCACAATTATGCAGACCCGGCCCAGCAGTTTTTCGGATTTCGGCATACCTCCGATCAGGGATTGGGGCTTGATAATGAGATGAACGTATATAATCGACCCGAACCAGGTAACCGAGAAAAGAACATGGATAAAACCGAGGATCATCTTGGCCATCCGCTGGCCCCAGAGATACTGGTCTACTCTGTCCCATGAGTACCCGTCCGCTTCAAACCTCTCACCGTAAGCGGTTAAGGCGCTGCCGCCGTCCGGGTCCACGTGACAGGCCGAACAGGCTTCGCCTGTCTGCCCGGAAAATTCGGGCATGGCTAAAGAAGAGTGGGTTAGAATGAGGATTAGAACCAGGGCTGTGAAAATCACCCCTACCCGCGCCATGGTAGAAATCAAGCGGTTTAAATGCACATCGGCTCCTTGTTGAGGCTGTAGACGAAAGACAGATCCGATACCGGTTATTTAAATGGCTTGTGTGAGCGTCATAATTTGTGCCGTTAACGGGAAACGCCCGTTTTCAATTTTTTCATCTGATGAAGGCGGCCGTGTTTGATTATGGCCTCCATTGATACCTCACGTCGGGTACGGATTCCGGAGGAGGGCTGATACCGAATTCAATTGCCACGAAACCGTTTTGCTCATAAAACGCCCTCGCTCCGTGGTTTTCCTGGTGGGTGTGCAAATCCAATCCTTCCGGGTAAAGCTCCTTCGCGTAATTAAGCAGGAATCTGCCCCACCCTTTCCGCTGCGAAAGCGGTTCTACATACAGGCGGTCAATATAGCCCTGTTTCATGGCTAGATACGCATAGACGGTCTCGCCGCCGATACCTACCCATATCTCGCAATGCGGCAGAATGTGTTTTTTGAAAATTGACAGGGCGTGATCGTTTGTGAACTCCCGCCAGGCGGGCAGGAACGAATAAACAGATTTACCGGAGCGACGCCAGACACGGACCACATCGGTGACATCTTCGTCGCGCATCAGCCTTATTTTTCTATTAGTTTCAAGCATGGGGAAGATTCAGCCAGGACCGTCTGTCAGCATCAATAAAAGGAAGGTTTTCCTTTTTTCACTATCAGGTCCATAAGCTCGATAGATTGATGGGCAAATACCATAATCGAGAAATCGAATTTATTTTTAGGAACCGTTACCGGCCAATCACTCCATCATGAGCAAGAGCACAGACCGGTTGACTAATCGTATCAATTTGTTACCGGCATGCTGACCTATATATCGAGACCTCTGTAAAACTTCGTCCTTTGGCCCAACTCTTTGTCGCGCTCGAATTTAAGTCCTCAAAATACTTGTATTATTCCTGCGGCTTAAATTTTCGTGCTCCTCGATTTGACCTCAAATTACTCGTTTTGCAGAGGTCTCATATCATACTGTTCCCAGAACAGTCTCTCTTCTTCCATGGGCTTTTCCTCGACCCGGAACTTTTTCCCCATACGCATAGTGGCGCGTGATTCTGTGTCGTAGACCGGCCACTCGGGGATATCATCGGTTCTGGGATTACCGGTGCGGGCGAAGGCGAGATATATATCCATCATGCGTTCGCTCAAATCCTCCACTATCGGACCTTCTCCACAAAAAACCTTCATCTTCTCCACCATGTAGGTACCCCAGATGAAGGGAATGTCGATGGAGTGGCAGGCGCCCAGCCGGCCGTCATAGGCGGGTGATATATAATCGAACAGATACATCCATGTTTGAGGGGTGTGGCTGGAATGGAGTTCGGCCGTACGGATGGCCGGCATGCGAAATATCTGGTCGGTCACCATGGCGTTCCAGATATCCAGCGGTGTCGCGGCCTGGCCTCGGGACTCCCTGGCTTCACGGTAGACGTCCATGGCTGAGGTAGTGTTTTCTCCGAAGATACGCCTGGCCATCCCGGACAGACGTTCGTCGTCCAGATCGTCAAGCGTTCCACCGGGCACGGTAAAAAGCGCGAATTCGTCCAGGGTGTTTCCGATGAGCAGGGGCATGCCCCGGGTCTGAGTTCCTTTACCCAGAGGCACCGCTGCGTCTTCCAGGATCACTTTGCCATCGAGAACGGGCGCGAACCGGTCCCGCCGGTCTGTACGCTCAAGAAGCTCGATCTGGTACTTGAGTATCTCTTCGTACTGAACCGACCGCAACTTTTCCATACCGCCAAAACGCTCGGCCAGGCGGGCTGTGGTGCGTTCCGCGTTTTCTTTCGGGACCGGGACGGTGAGAGAACCGCTCATAGGGATGGCTTTGTCGAAACATCCCTTGGCCGCAGGGAGACCCATAAGCTGGGCGATGTCGAATCCCCCGGCCGACTGTCCGAACACGGTCACGTTGGCCGGATCACCACCGAAATTGGCAATCTCGTTTCGTACCCATCGCAAGGCCGCGGTCTGGTCCAGCAAGGCCTCATTACCGCTGGCGCCCAGTTCCGGGGCGTGAAGGAAACCCAAGGCCCCCAATCGGTAATTGGTGGTCACCATGACCACGTCTCCCCGGCCGGCCAGGTGTTTCCCGTTGATACGGGGCTGGGTACCGGATCCCACGGTATTGCCGCCGCCATGTATCCAGACCATGACCGGCCGCCGGCCCTCGAGACCTGGTGTCCATACGTTGAGGTATAGGCAGTCCTCACTGGTCCTCTCCGACGGTATGCCTATCAAGTCGCCTACGCCGCCCGGGAACCGCCCTTGCGGGGCCGAACCGCCGAACTCTGACGCGTCCTTTTCGCCAGACCAGGTTTCAGCCGGTTGGGGTGGACGCCATCTGAGGTCTCCGACAGGCGGAGCCGCGAAGGGTATTCCTCGAAACACCATGATCCCGTCGTCTTCCTTTCCCCGTAATTTACCATAACTCGTCTCAACCAGTGGTCTCACTCGAATTCTCCTCAATCTAATTTTCCGTAAAGGCTGAAGATCTATACCATATTTTGATAAAATTTTGGTCAGTATTTTAAAGGTAATTATGAAGAAACTATAATTTTTATGAAAGGATGATCTTCTTCGTTTCCTTTTTAAGTGTTCAGCCCTGGATTCGGAAGGATGTGTAGGGCGACGTCCACTAAGGGGGAGTTTTTCGAGCCGCTAAACACATGTGAGCCATGTCGCATTTTTTTTATCGGTCTTGTTTGTGCGAGGCAACCGGTACCACCTGAAAGGCTGAAAACTATTCTTCTTCTTTTTCCTCTTTTTTGATTTCTTCTTCCTCTTCCGGGCCGGTATCTTCTTCGATAAAATCTTTCGGCCGGCGGACAACCTCGACCTTAAAATTGGCAATCAAACCGGCCATGGCTCCCAAGGCCACCAGGATCGGGGCGAAAATAGTGGTAACCCCACCCACGGCCAGTCCGGCTGTCAGGGGTATTTCTAGGAGGACGTCTCCACCCGCTTTGCGGATAATAAGCCGGCGCACGTTTCCTTCCCTAATGAGTTCCTTGACCCGGCTTACAAGCTGGTCGCCGGCGATTTCGATTTCTTCAATTATATTGCGTTTCTTGTCTTTCCCTTCGTTTTCCATTTTTCCCTCCATTTTTCATTCGATTTATAAACATCCTGGGGTGTTTTTTACCTAAACTAACTTTATACAAATTTTGACGGCGGGTCAATCATACAAAAACGAAAAATGAAAAATTAGTCCTGGATTACTAGTGAAAAAATGGTTGGATGCGCTAAAAAGAATGGAATATCGTGGAATCAGGGAAAGGGGTCAAGTCTGCTTTTGACTCACCGACCCATGCTTATACTTGAGTCAAGAGCAGACTTGACCCCTACTCCAAAATGATATAACCGTTTAATCCCCCGGTCGAAAATGTCGGCCATTTTTAACCCCGGCTGTCTTTATTAAAGATAATATACAGCGGATTGGTATAGGTGTTTTTGATAGAATAATCGGTCCTGTTTTCCCCAGGTGGAGACCGGTCGGCTATCATTACTGGGGTTCGGCTGTTTAAAGATAATGAAACAGGGGTCTTAAGATTGATTAACCAACTTTAATGGACCGTCATTTATGCGCCGGATTATTCATACTTTCAAAAAAGGCAGGATATAAGGGCCTTCCGGGATCACCAGCGCCTGTTTCTCACTGAAACCGCTTCGGGCGATGGCCCGTGAAAATTCAGTAAGATCGCTGAACACCTCGACGCCGGTCAGTCGTTCCTCGTCTGGGGTAAGTCCCTGGGTAAAGAGCCGGACCGTACCCATGCGCGTGACCTTGAGCTGCATCTCGGTCTCCCATTCGTCGATAGTCGCCTTTTTCCTGGCTTCGAGTTCCTTCAGAAACCCTTCTTCACCCAGTTCAATCAACCGTTTTTGGGCCTGCCGATATTCAGCTGATCCAAAGCCTTCACTCATCTGGCTGACCATGAAGATATCGCCGCCGCGTTTGAGGACTTCCAACGCTCCCACCATGCCCTTGATGGTCTGGTAGTAAGTCTTATCCAGAGGATAACCAGCGCAGGAGGTGATTATTGTTTGATATTTTTGCGGAAGGAAAACCTCGGCGAAAGGCCGCGTGTACTCAACGGCCAGCAGATGGCTTTGCTTGATCTCCCCGAAGTTAACGAAGCTAAGCTCGCGCCGGTCGGTTATGACCGTGTTCACCGCCAAGGCGTCTCCCAGCAGATCAATGGCCTCCAGCATCTCCTCGTGCAGAGGATTACCTTCGAGCACGCAGTTGGCCAACCTGGGGTGCTCCAGGAAAGAGGCGGTATGTATACGGCGGATGGTGTCTTCATGGGCGATCCCCGGGATAATCACCTTCCGGCCGCCCGAATAACCCGCCATGAAATGCGGTTCCACCAGGCCGGTGACGATTCTAAGTTCGGCCTCCAAAAAACGACGGTCGATCTTTATCGGGGTCTGACGATTGGTCAGGCCCAAGTCCGCGTGGTCCTCATTATTTCGAGCGAAGTGGTTCTCCACCTTGACCGTTTTAAGCACCCAGTCGTCACCTATCAGCTCATCAAGCTCCCGGTCGTCATTGGGCCGGTGCAGGCCGGTGGCTACCAGTACCCTGATGTTCTCGGGCATCATGCCTCCGGCCATCAATTCCCTGATAATGGGGGCCAGAAGAAGCCCGTTAGGTACCGGTCTGGTGATATCGCAGACTAGAACGCAAGCGCTTTTGCTAGCTCGGGCTTCCTCCTTAAGGGGCCGGCAGCCGACAGGCGCGCTAAGGGCCTCGGTCACCGCCTTTAGCGGATCGCTCAGCACCGGCATGGCCTTCTTGTTGACCACGTCCACCTGCCAGTCATCGGGCAGGGTCAGCGTAAGCCCCTCCCGGCCGTAATTCATCCTGACTTGCATCGGACCTCCCAATTCAACGAATATATAATTTTGTCGCAGGATCAGAATAGCATAGCAGAGGCAGGTATCAAGGTGAATGGATCGTTTTTTATATTCACTGAAAAGGGATACTAACTGATGATAAAGTTAAGCAGAGGCAGTATAATCGGGTGAACTCTAAGGAGAGCCTAGAGGCCCGGATCAAAAACATCGGGGACTTCTCCCTCTTCTAATTTTCAGACGAAAGGAGTTATTCCGTAATGGCTAGGATTAACACAGTACTCGGACCCATGGAAACGGCCGATCTTGGCACGACCCTTACTCACGAGCATCTCTTGGTTGGCCCGGCCGGGTCCTACCGGGATTTCCCGGAATTGTTCGTTCCACAGGTGTTCGATATGGTAGTGGAAGGGCTGAAAGCGGCCAAGGCCGGAGGCATAGACACCATTGTGGACGCCACCACGGCCGACCTGGGCCGTGACGTCAAACTTCTGGCCGAGGCTTCCCAAGCTAGTGGGGTAAATGTCCTGGCCTGCACCGGCTGGTGGCTGGATTTTCCCCGTTTTTTCGAAGGCATTTCTCCGGACCAGTTGGCGGACGTGTTCACACGCGAAATCGAGGTGGGTATTTCGGGTACGGACATCAAGGCTGGTGTATTGAAATCGGCCAGCGACATGGAAGGGGTAACTCCCAACGACGCTGTCGTGCTGAGGGCCATTGCCCGCGCCTATCACCGGACTAAAGTCCCAATCATGCTCCACTCCTATGCCCCCGGCCAGGTAGCTCGGCAGCAGCTGGCTATCCTCGAAGAGGAAGGCGTGCCCATGAACCGGATCAAGATCGACCATCCTCTTTCCAGCTCGGACGAAGAATACCTGACCTGGCTGCTTGACCAGGGCTGTTTCTTAAGCATGGACTCCTTTCCCGGCATGGGTGTCAGCCCCCGCGCCCGTGCTCAAACCATGAAGAACCTCATGGACGCGGGCTACGCCGACCGGCTCTGCCCTTCGCACGATATCGTACAGGCCCGGATCAAAGTGGCCGATCCCATGATATCGGATGAAGAGCGATTGAAAGCCAATCCTCACGGCTACCTGTATATCCACCAGGAAATATTTCCTAGGCTGAAAGAGATGGGAGCCACGGATGAGGAATTAGGCCGCCTCTGTGTGGCTGGGCCGCGTGGTTTTTTCGAAGGAGTCTGACCCCGGAAATTATGAACAA
>JAZGHI010000378.1:0-2486 GCA_036480955.1 Candidatus Adiutricales bacterium | reverse complement strand
CAAATATATGCCTGCGGTAATTTTTTTCGTCCGCCTCGATCTTGAAAAAAATACGGGCATTTATTTACCTTCGGTAAAAAATTACCTCATTTCTGGACAGACACTACTTAAGATACAGGGCCGACGTTGAAAAACTTGAGCAGTCTCTCCAGTTCCTGGTCGGATGAAAAGCGAATCTCGATCCGGCCCTTCCCGCCCTGACGAATCAATTTCGCTTTGGAACCAAGAGAGCGGGTGATCTGGTCGGCCAGGGCCTGGAGGTACAAATCATCGGATTCCTTCGCGGGTTTTTCAACCGGCGGTTTAAGCAGCTTCTTTATGAGCCGTTCGGTCTCGCGGACCGAGAGCTGGCCTTCGAGGACCTGCCGGCGAACCTCGAGCATGAGGTCCTGGTCTTCGAGGCTGAGCATGGCCCGGGCGTGGCCGATGGTCAGCCGGTTATGGACCAGGTCTAGACGGACGGCTTCCGGCAGTTGTAAGAGACGCATGATGTTGGCCACCGTGGACCGGTCGCGTCCGGTGATACCGGCTATCTTGGCCTGGGTGTGGCCGAACTCGTCCGCCAGACGCTGGTAGGCCTCGGCTTCCTCGATGGGATTGAGGTCTTCGCGGTGGAGGTTTTCGATCAGGGAGATTTCGAGCATCTCATTAGGGGTGGCCTCCCGGACCACCACCGGCACGCGATCGAGTCCGGCCGCTTTGGAGGCCTGCAAGCGGCGTTCGCCGGCGATCAATACGTATGAATCAGGCCCGTCCGGCTTTACCAGGAGAGGCTCGAGGACCCCTATGCTCTTGATCGACTCGATCAAGCCTTTCAGGTCTTCAGCGTCGATGGTCCGCCGGGGCTGATAGGGATTGGATGAGATTATATCCGGTGATATTTCGGAAGGGGCCGTTTTCGGCGCCATGAAATCACCGCCGTCCATATCGTCGATCAGGGCTCCCAGTCCTCGGCCCAAACCTTTTTTCCTGGGCATTCTTATTTGCCTTTCATTGAGATGTCACTTTAGCGAAGCCGGAAAAATCTTGGGCCACTTAATTATTTTCCGGAGATGTCTTCGCATTTTTCTTCAGAACCTCGTTCGTCAGGGCCAGATAGGCCTCGGCCCCGCTGGACCGGATGTCGTATAAAATAATGGGCAGGCCGTGGCTTGGGCTTTCAGACAGTCTTACGTTTCGGGGAATCACGGTCTCGAAAACCCGGTCGGGAAAATGCTCGTGGACCTCATCCGCTACCTGATGGGAGAGGCGGTTCCGGGTATCGAACATGGTCAGGAGAATCCCCATAATATCTAGAGTCGGGTTATATCTCCGGCGGATAAGCGCTACGGCCCTGATGATTTGAGTCAGACCCTCGAGGGCGTAGTATTCACATTGAAGCGGTATCAAAACGGCGTGGGCCGCGCTCAGGGAATTAATGGTCATGAGCTGAAGGCTGGGGGGGGAGTCGATAATTATATAATCGAATTTTTCCACCAGAGGTTTCAGCTTTCGCGCCAGCAGGGTCTGGCGGCCGGGCAGGTCGATCAACTCGACCTCGGCGCCGATCAGGTCCTGGTTGGCCGGAACAACGTAAAGCCTGGCCAGGGCCGTTTCGTGCGCCACCTGGTGCAGGGGAAGGTCCTGAAGCAGGAATTGATAAAGCGAGTATTCGATGGAATTCTTGTCTATGCCCAGGCCGCTGGTGGCATTGGCCTGGGGATCGGCGTCCAGCAGAAGGACGTTTTTTTCAGCCGCGGCCAGGCCGGCGGCCAGGTTAATGGCGGTGGTGGTCTTTCCCACGCCGCCTTTTTGGTTGGCGATGGTGATTATCTGGCCCACGATGTATTTTTTCCATATAATTTCGGCATGTTAACTGTGTGGATAAACCCACGGCCATATTAGCATAACCACGGCTTGGTTGAAAAGAAAAAACGGTTCGTTGACATCTAAGCCGGATTTCAGGTATGTAATTATACACCAATCTGATCATGAAAAAATATCAATAGAGGAGAAATCTATGAATACGACGGTCGAGACCAGCGCGGGGAAGGTCGAGGGGTTAACCAGGAATGAGCTTTTCGTCTTCAGGGGGATACCTTACGCGGCCCCTCCGGTAGGGGAGAGGCGTTGGCTGCCGCCGGAACCGGTGAAGCCGTGGGAGGGTGTTCTGGAAGCCAAGATCGTTGGCCCGGTCTGTCCCCAGCCTCCGCCGGCCACGAATTTAATAGCAGGAGATGTTGAGCGTGAAGACCTTAAAAACCAGAAAGAGGACTGTCTTTATTTGAATGTATGGACCCCGGGACTGGATGACGCCCGCCGTCCGGTTATGGTCTGGATTCACGGAGGCGGTTTCCGGACCGGGTCCGGGTCCGGTCCGGTTTACAACGGCGCCAATCTGGCTCGCAAAGGCGACGTGGTGGTCGTAACCATCAATTACCGGCTGGCGCCGTATGGTTTTTTGAACCTGAATGAGATTACAAACGGCAAGATACCGGCCACCGGCA
>JAZGHI010000377.1:0-2032 GCA_036480955.1 Candidatus Adiutricales bacterium | reverse complement strand
TTTTTAGGGAAAGTCCTGGTGAAACCTCGACTTGATATATCTCCTCCAAATAAACCTGGATTTCTCGAGTAGTCATACCTCGGGCGTACATCGAGATGATCTTATCGTCAAAACCCGTGAAACGGGTCCCGCTGGATGTATTTTACCCTTTATAATTTGGAGAACAGGGTTCGAGGATTCAAGGGGTCAAGGGTTCAAGCGTTTGTTCAAGCGCTTGCTCACCAACGATTTTATCAGCGCTTTGAGCATCAAAGATCCAAACATAGTCCGTATAACATTGGTGTCCAAGATAATCTGATATCAGTCTTTTTTGGAGATAACTAGTTGATTTTAAAGGATTCATTTTGGTCTTATTAAGGATTTCAAGAACAGGTCCTGATGGAGAAAGGGTTGGTTCCAAGCAGGCAAAGCGTCTGTACGACCAAGGAGTGATCGCAGACATTAGATTCGTCATTCCGGGCTTGATCCGGAATCCAGGAAAGTACGGTAAACAGAAAACGTGCCTGTAAGATGAAATTGGTAGGAAAAAATAATCCACTTTGACAGGATTTATACGAAACAAAATCTCCCCTGGATTCCGGATCTTAGCGTTTTCAATAAAAACGCACATACAAAAGATTGTTTACTGCGTAAACAATTTGTCCGGAATGACGGGGGTGGTGGTGATCTCAGTTGATGAGCGGGTACGCCTCTAAAGTTATACCATTGCTGTCCAGGAAAAACCGTTTTTGGACAATGGTGTCCGTATAACTTTTACCAAACTTTCAGATCTCTGTGATTCTTCAGCATTTCGCTCGAATCCTTAGACCCTTGATCCCTTGAATCCTCTTAGTTTGAGCCTTTATTATCTTATTCAATCATCTTCTTGGCGTAATCCAAGGCCTCGGATTTGGTTTTGATCCGGCCGATGGCCTGGGCTTCTTCAATTTCCGTCAGAATCCGGCCCAGGAGGGGAGAAGAAGGCAAGTCAAAGGTTTCCATCAAGTCCCGGCCCGATATGAGCCGGGGGAGTTGTTGCTTCTGTCTGGTGATTTGCTCATGAAGGTACAGAAAGAATTCCCCCAAATTCGGGCCACTTTCTCTAATTTGCGAAGCCGGTCCCTGGGTGGCCTGAGCGTCGGCCAGGGCATGGAGGAAGAAAGCCCATAAATCCGGACCGGCCATCCGGCCGAAACGGTAGATGCCCTTTGAGGTCAGGTTCCCCTTTATCTCCGCGTCCAGGAGGTGAAACACCCGCAGGTGGTGGCGTATGATGAACTGGATAAAGCTCTTTTCGTTCTTGGCCAGACGGAATCGCGCGGCGATTTGACCGGCCAATTTCTCACCCAAATCCTCGTGCCGGTAGAAATGCAGGCGCCCGTCCTCCTCTTCGGACCTGGTCTGCGGTTTTCCAAGATCGTGCAGGAGTGAAATCAATTTCAAGAGCGCGGTCCGGTTCTCTCCCCTCAAATAAGCCTGGATATCCGATACATGTTCGGGAAAATAATCGCTCGACTCGGCCATGATTTCCTCCAGGCAGGATAAAGCCAGCATGGAGTGGTCCAGCACGTTAAGATGATGGTAATAATTCTGGTCGCAATCCCTTAACGGTTCGAGTTCAGGCATCAAGGCCATAAGCAGCCCGCAGTCCAGCATTGTATTGACGGTGGGCGAGATATTCGGCACGGTCAGGAGCTTCAATAATTCCTCGCGAATCCTCTCCCCGGGGACATCCTTTATTAAAGCGGCGTGGGTCTTAACCACAGCCAGACTGTCCGGGTGAGGGATCAGCCCCAGGTCCGCTGAGAATCTGAAGAGTCTCAAAAGCCGCAACGGATCGGCCAGTACCACCTCCGGTGCAACGAAGCGGGCCACATTGTTATCAAGGTCACCCAGGCCGTCCCAGGGATCTATTATCCTGATCTTACCGGGCTTTAGTTCCAGGGCCATGGCATTAATGGTTAAATCTCTGCGCCTCAAATCGCTCTCGATATTTCCACCCTCAGCCGGGGACAGGTCGACGATCAGGCCGGGCAGGACAAACCGGTAAGTT
>JAZGHI010000376.1:0-2293 GCA_036480955.1 Candidatus Adiutricales bacterium | reverse complement strand
CTGATGTCTCCCGCGTATTTGGCCCGTCCCGTTACCTTATCCTCCACGTCCCGGCTTAAGCGGGGTGTTCCCACAATGGTGAATTGATCCGGTTTTTTCAGAAGCGGAATTTCATCCAGATGTCTTTCTATGATTTTACCTTGAGTAAGTTCACCGTAAGAAACCTTGGCGCTTGGATTCTTTTTGTTGAAAGCGGTTCCATCTTTTGTCTTGACCTGAGAGACCGGGCAGTTGAAGCGCTCAGCGGCCAGTTCTTTTAAAACACCTTTGGCCTCAGCCGCGGCTTCTCTCAAAAAAGTCCCGAAATACGGGGTGGTAAGCGACCCGAAGGTCCCGGCGTCCCACGGACAGAGGTCCGTATCACCGAGAATGATATCCACGGATTCGTAAGGCACGTCGAGTTCTTCAGCCAGCATCTGCGGCAGGGAGGTGATAACGCCCTGCCCCATTTCAATCTTGCCGGTAAGGCACGTAACCCGGTTATCGGCGCTTATTCTCAAGAACGCGTTGAAATCGGTGGGCACGTTCGCGCTCAAAAATCCCGACCGGCTATGGGTACGCCGCCTTTGGGCCCAGGAGGTTTTAGTGCCAAAAGGGGAAAAGACGACTATCCCTCCGCCGGTTATTCCCAGACGCCTTAGAAATTCGCGGCGGTTGACTCCCTGGGAAGGCGGTGAATCATTATGAGATTTGTCTTCCGTATCTTTCGGACTCATGTCTTTCTCCCCCTTCCCATCTCGACGGCCGCCGTTTGGATGGCCTGAACGATCCTGGTGTATGAGCTGCAGCGGCACAGGTTCCCTTCCATCCCGTCTATGATTTCCGACCGTTCGGGTGAAGGGTTCCGTTTGAGCAGACCGTAGGCGCTCATAATCATGCCTGAGGTGCAAAAACCGCACTGCATGGCATCGTGCTTGATAAAGGCTTTCTGCAAGGGGTGCAGTTTTCCGTCCCCGGCCAGACCCTCGACGGTCATAACTTCCGCCCCCTGGACCTCGGCCATGGACATGACGCAGGATCTTCTGGCCTGGTTGTTCACCAGCACGGTACAGGTCCCGCACAATCCCTGACCGCAGCCGTATCTGGCGCCAGTGAGGTCCAGGTCAGTGCGCAGCACCCAGAGAAGCGGGCGGCTGGTATCCAGGTCAAGGCTCACCGGCTTGTTGTTGAGCGTGAAATTCACGGTGCCGGCCATAGCTTTTCCCTCCCCGCCGTGATTTTTCCGCTTATAAAGATTGCTATTTTATAATCTTTCCGCCGCGCCAATGGCCAGGGTTTCATTTACCCCGTCTTCGATCATGGATGCCCGGGCGTCCCGGAAAATCTGTTCTATATGGTATTCCTTGCTCAGACCGTTCCCGCCAAAGACCTGAATGGCCTCACTGGCCACCCGAAAAGCGGTATCGGTAGCCAGGACCTTGGCCGCCACGGCGTATTCCAGGGCCGGGCTGACGGTGTTGCTCACGGCGACTCGGCGGGCCAGCGAACGCGCCGCTTCTACTTTAGTAAACATATCAAAGAGCTTGAGTTTGATATTCTGGTGCTCGATGATAGGCTTCCCGCCCTGAATTCTTTCCTTGGCGTACTCAAGGGCTTCGTCAAACGCGGCGTGGCCCAGGCCGGAAAACAAAGTAGCCATGCCTGTATTGGCTCCGGTCAGGATTGTAGTTATGGTCTGGGTGGCCGCGTCCGGATCGGCCACAACCATCATTTCCTGGGGAATCCGCACGTTGTCGAAAAAAATCTCTCCCTGGTTCAGATCCCGCTGCCCGACCTTGTTCAACGGTTTTCCCCTGGAAATTCCCGGCAGATCGAGCGGAACCACGGCTATGATCGTGCCGGCCATGCCCCGGGATGGATCTACACAGGCGTGCAGGAGCGCGTGCGTAGCGATGGTACCGTTGCTCACCCAGGCCGATTTCTGGCCGTTGAGGATATAGGCGTCCCCGTCTTTTTTAGCCCTGAGATTAGCGGCCAGTTTCGGGTCGCTGCCTATAGGAGTGTCGGCCAGAATCCAATCCGATCCGTGATCCGGTTCGGTAATGGCCCAACAGCCCACCATCTTTCCATCAGCGTCATTGGCATAAAGCTCCGCTAATTTTTGTGTCTCCGGGTGCGGACTCATAATGGCTAAACCGAAAGGCATGCTGTGGACCCCCATGCTGATGGCCAGACCGGGAGCGTAATAGCCCATGTGCTCCGTTATGATGGAGCTTGTGAGGGGGTCGGTCGCTTGCTGAGCTTGAAATCCGACTTCTCTGTACTTCCGGAAAACTTCCCACAGGACTGAACC
>JAZGHI010000375.1:0-12251 GCA_036480955.1 Candidatus Adiutricales bacterium | reverse complement strand
GCTTAAATTTCCGTGCTCCTCGATTTGACCTCAAATTACTCGTTTTGCAGAGGCCTCTATCAGGCAGTATATCACACTAAACGTCATAGAAGCCCGATTATATATCAGATCCCTCTTTTGCCGGTGGAAAAGAATCCATAAGCTGGGCAATACCATTTTGGGCCAATTCTTTGGCCGAGGCCCATTTAAAACCTTTCTTGAATATTCGTGAGATGTTCATAAAATTCTCGAGTATCGACTTCTGAGTCTCATCGTAGCGGCCTCTCCAAAGGACTTTTCCATTTTCTGCCCGGATTAGCCTCAAGGTAAGGCCAACGGAGGCGGGCGGATCGCCTTTAGTCATTTTTTCGCGGTACCGGTAGATGTTTCCGATCAAAATGGCGCCGCCTTCCCGGGCGACCCCGATCATTTTAAAATACGAGGCCGGGTTAATCTTGTTATCCTTGAAAAGGATGGCCGCCCGCATTCCTTTCATCTGACCGGGAGGGATGGGACGGTAATTTTTTTTGACCAGCCCGTCCAATATTAATTTATCCAAATCCGTCAGGTCTTCCGGCTTAATTTTATTTTCAAGATCAGGATCAGGTTGAATTCCCACGAAAGCAATGTTCGAAAGCCCGTCTACCGCTCCATGGGCACTGCCAGTAACCGGAGGGGAGTATTGACACGCCCCAAACGAAAGCAGAAGCCCGAGAATGAGGGAGATCCCCATCCAAAATTTCATCTTCCATCCAGGCAAGCTTTTGAAATCATTAAAAAGCAATCTGCCGCCTCATTCGTCCCGATAGTACTATTTTAATATATCCGGTTTCATTATTCCGAAGCCTGCGAACAAAGTAATTTTATTACGTGGCACAACTCACTGATTAAACTAGTTAAAAAAAATTTAAAGAATTTTTTACCCGCAAGCCTTCCTGAATCCGGCCAACGAAGTTTTCAACGAATTATATCGTACCTTTGGTCGACGTCACGCCCTTGGTACGAGGCTCGAGTGTCGTGGCCATATCGAGGGCGCGCCCTGCCGCCTTGAATACGGCCTCGAATATATGGTGCATATTTCGACCCTGGGTCACTTCGATATGGAGGGTAACCCCGCCATAATTCGAAAAAGCCCTCCAGAATTCTTCAACCAGCTGGGTCTCAAAATCTCCTACTTTTTCGCTTGTTACGGGCGCCGAAAAAACCAAGGCCGGCCTGTTGGAGAGGTCAAGCGCTACACGGGCCAACGCCTCATCCATGGGTACGCTAGCCTCACCGAAACGCTTAATTGAAGAAAAATCCCCCAAAGACTGGTTGAACGCGCGGCCAAGCACGATACCCACATCCTCCACGATATGGTGGTCGTCGATCTGAACATCCCCTTCGGCCTGCAGTTTCAGGTCGAAAAACCCTTGTACCATGGCTGAAGTTATCATGTGGTCCAGAAAATCCACACCGGTACTTACTTCCACCAAACCTTGACCGTCCAGCTTTAGGGCGGCGCTAATCTTAGTTTCTTTGGTTTCGCGGGTGACCTGAGCTTTTCTCGGGGCTTTTCTCGGCGCTTTTCTCGGTCCCATTATAATCCTCGCTGTTCAGGAAGTGTATAAAGTAATTGAAGATTTCAAGAGACAGGGCTATTGATTATGGTCTTACGGATCAGGTTTTTTCGTATCCGTCTTAAAATATTGACCGGACCGATATTTGTCAACTGTTTTTAGCCCTGTTCAGCCGTAGCCATAACAGCCGGAAGCTGGTATAAAAAGCTGGCATCGGGTGATAAAAGATGAATCGTGTCATTTGGTTCCCCAAAGCCGTTTGCCGCTACTCTTTTTATGAGCGGTGCGCCAACCATTTCTGGCGAACCATGAAATCCGGCGGCAAACCCGCTTTGAAGGCTTATTTGTGCCTCCTGTGGCAGGAAAAACTCCTCAGGATGGAAGATTACCGGCAAGCCGTCTGGCGGACCGGCCGTTTCGGTCTGAAGGGAATTGACCGCGAACGGGCGGTTCGTCGTGATATCAGCAGGACCGGTATAAAAGAGCTTGTATGCCCTGATTTCCGGCCGGATCCTGACCGTTTTTCCAGCCAGTGCCGTTTTCATTATTATCAGACCTGTCTCCTCAAGTTCCCGAAATGCCCCGGGCGATGTGACGATTACCTTCCTCCGGGGGACCAAAAATATCCCTCATGAACCTGGGTCCTACTTAGTGCCTGTCCGGAAATGGTTATTTTCCCCAATCTCTTTGTTGGACGAAAAAAATTACGGACATTTATTTACCTTCGGTAAAAAATTATATCGGAATATCCAATATATGCCTGCGGCAATTTTTTTCGTCCGCCTCGATCTTTAAAAAAATTAAGGACATTTATTTTCCTTCGGAAAAAAATTATCATCATTTCTGGACAGACACTACTTTAGGCCCATGAAAAACCTTCCATTTATTTAAGGACAGGGTTATATTAATTCATCCTGCGAAACTTGAAATCGTAAAAACAGGGCAGCCATTCCACTTAAAAAATCAGGAGAAAGCTAAATGAACACTAAGGAAGTCATTGTCAGATGCACTGACGGAACGACGATGAGGGGAAAGATCAATATCGGTGATAAAAATACCCGGCTTTCCGATTACTTCTCTTTTAATAAAGACCCTTTCATCACCCTCTTTGACGCGACTTCGGAAGGAGAGGTGGGTAAAGTCATCATCCTGAATAAAGACCACCTCATCTGGGTAGTGCCTATAAAAGAGTAGCCGCGATGAGACAGGTTCTCATCGCGGCTGACAGCGGAATAGATTTAACCGCCTTGGGTCTTATATCCCTCAGCTTGCTCTGCCCGTATACAGGCGTTAACGTTTTGGACCCCTCAGAAAACTGAAGAGCGGCTTATGGTATTAAAGGAGAGTCTATTAGATAGCGCCCGTCCGGAAATGGTTATTTTCTCCAATCCCTTTGTTGGACGAAAAAAATTACGGACATTTATTGTCCTTCGGAAAAAAATTATCATCATTTCTGGACAGACACTAGATAGGCCTGGGCTTCCCCAGATACTCGCAGAGTTCTTTTAGCTTTTCCAACTCTTCTGCGAGTTTAATGATTGTTCCATCATTTTTCACCTACCTTGCTGAACAGACTATGTTAAAAAAAATTAGCGGTCAATCGGTCAGAGGTATGAATTTTTACAATTTTTTAATAGGAAATCAGTATTAAATAAGGTTCTTCTCCAATTTAGTTGGAGATTAGGGTTCGAGGATTCAAGGGGTCAAGGGTCCAAGCGTTTGTTCAAGCGTTTGTACACCAACGATTTTATCAGCGCTTTGAGCATCAAAGATCCAAACATAGTCCGTATAGAGCGTTTGTCATATTAATGTTCCGTTTTAGGCCATTAATAACATGAAAACTGTGTCAGTCAATCGTCCCCCATACGTCGAGACAAACGCCAAAATATCATGTAATTGCCTTTAGTTACATGTCTCCGATGTTAGCTGAGAGGATAATAGCTCTCTTTACTGGAAACGGAACATATTTTTGGCAATTACTCTAACTTTTGCCAAACTTTCAGATCTCTGTAATTCTTAAGCATTTCACTCGAATCCTCAGACCCTTGACCCCTTGAATCCTTTCAAAATCATCAACTCTTTTGGAGATGATTCTTAAATAAACGCAGGGGTATGGGCGGTAGGTACCCTGTTATCCGGGACGAATCGTTTCGATGCCGTCACCAGACCAAATCACATAATCCCGGTTCTTCCAGCTCTCAAAGGCTAGGCCTTCCCCTGAAGTCTGATGGCCTTTATCAGGTTGTTCATGATGATGGTGGTGGTCAGAGATCCGACTCCCCCTGGTACCGGAGTGATGGCCTTCACAATTTCTATCGCGGTATCGAATTCCACGTCACCCGTAATACCACCGTCCTCTTTAGCGTTGATACCCGCGTCAATGACCACCTGGCCGGGAGATAACATATCGCCGGTTACAAAGTTGATACGGCCGGCGGCCACGATAACAATCTCCGCGGATCTGGTAATAGCCGGGATATCCGGGGTTTTTGTGTGGCACACAGTTACGGTCGCGTCCCGTTTGATCAATAATGAAGCTAAAGGCCGCCCCACGGTATCTCCCCGGCCAACCAAAACCACCCGCTTTCCGCTTATCTGAATTCCGGCCCGAGTCATGAGTTCCACACAGGCCAGGGGTGTGGCTGGAATCAGGGCTAAATCTTCCTGCCCGCCTAGCAGATAGCCCCGGTTGACCGGATGCACGCCGTCCACGTCCTTCCTGGGGTCAAGCCGGGCCATAATTTTTCTCTTGCTGATTTCCTCCGGGAGAGGAAGTTCCACCAAAATCCCGTGGACGTTTTCGTCGGCGTTCAGGCCATCTATAATACTCAATACAGCCTCTTCAGAGGTGTCGGCCGGTTTGACGTTAAGCTCGACCTGAATGCCGAGTTTATCCCCGACTTTTTCTTTTGACCGGGCGTAAACCACCGAAGCCTCATTGTCCCCAATTAAGAGTACAGCCAGTTTGGGTCTGATATTTTTCTTATTCAGGCTCTCCACGTCGGCAGATATCTCGTCTCGAATTTTATTAGCGATGGGCATACCTTTGATGAGTTCCGCAGTCATGAAATAACCTCCTTTTATATCCAGGTTGTGCGCCGGGTTTGGATGGTTTTTCTTTTACTTTGGTTTTTTTTGGGCTTGCCCAAAAAATGCACAAAGTACGGGTAGTTTGTCAAATCTTTTCCGCCCTGTTCCTTAATTTACCAAACTCCTTGACTTTTTTCACCAGTTTTGGTACTTTAATATCGAAATTTATGGGCAGATGCTCGAAACACCGCCTGGATCCAGCCAGGATGGACTGGGACGGAGAACATCGATGAAACCTAGAAATAAACACCCTCGTTGGAAATTAACCTACGGGGGTATTTTTTTCTTCTGCACCCGGGACCTCTAATCCTAACCGAATAATAGGAGGGAATTATGGCACGTTCCAAGGTGACGATCGCTGAACTTGGTAACAAAAAGGCCCAAGGCAAAAAAATTACTATGCTTACGGCGTATGACTTCTATACGGCGGCTATGATAGATTCAGCCGAAGTGGACTTGATTTTGGTCGGTGACTCGCTGGGCAATGTAGTCATGGGGTATGATTCCACGGTGCCTGTTACCATGGATGAAATGGTCCATCACTGCAAGGCAGTTCGAAACGGGACAAAATACGCTTTTCTAATCGGCGACCTGCCCTTCATGTCTTACAACATCACCCATGAGGAAGCCATCCGGAATTCCGGGCGGCTGATCAAAGAGGCCGGTTGTGACGCGGTCAAACTGGAGGGAGGTACGGAGATGGCGCCGGTGGTACAGGCTATTGTAACGGCCGGCATTCCGGTCTGCGGCCACATCGGACTTACCCCACAGACAGCCACCCAATTATCCGGGTTCGGGGTTCAAGGTAAAGACGAGGAAGGTGCCAAAAAACTCATGGAGTCCGCCAAGGCGCTGGACCAGGCTGGGGCCTTCCTCCTGGTAATGGAGTGTATTCCCTGTGTTATCGCGTCCGATATTTCTAAGGCGATTTCGATACCAACCGTCGGCATTGGGGCCGGACCGGATTGCGACGGCCAGGTCCTGGTTACCAACGATCTGCTTGGGCTCTATGAAAAATTTGTCCCAAAATTCGTCAAGCAATACACAAAGCTGGCCCCAATGATCAAAGAAGCCTTCGCCGATTATGTGCGCGAAGTCAATGCCGGTGATTTTCCGGGGCCGGAACATACTTTTCACTCCAAATAAAACGGAATAGGAAAAGCCGGGGGGAAAATGAAGATCGTAATCGTCGGTCCGGGAGCTATGGGCTGCCTTTTTGCGGCGCTTTTATCCAAATCCGGACAAGAATGCCGGGTGTTGGACCATTTAACCGACCGGGCAAAAATACTATCCGAGAACGGGCTTCACGTCGAAGGTGTCAGCGGAGAGCTTCGGGTCAAAGTTCCGGTTTCGGCAGAACCCGCTGATATGGCCCAGGCTGAGCTGGTCCTCATTTGTGTCAAGAGTTATCACACTCGTGAAGCGATTGCCGCGCTCGCCCCGTTTTTGAATGAAGAAGCGCGGATCCTGACTCTCCAAAACGGTGTCGGCAACGTGGAAGCTCTTAGCGAGATCTGCGGAAAAAACCGAGTTTGGGGGGGAATCACATCCCAGGGCGCGACCGTTCTGGAGTCCGGGCATATACGCCACGCCGGGACCGGACCAACGCTAATCGGCGCGGCCGCCGGCCCTGGCCAGGAAGCTCGACTGAATGAGGTGGCCGAGGCCTTCAGGCTGGCCGGGTTTCCCACTGAAATAGAAGCCCGGGTAGAACCTTTAATCTGGTCAAAGCTGGTTATTAACGTTGGGATCAACCCACTTACAGCCTTAACCAGATTGAAGAACGGCCAGCTTCTGGATTATCCCGGCACAGTCGGGCTGATGGAAAAAAGCGTAGAAGAGGCTCTAGCGGTGATCAAGTGCCTGGGGATTGATTTGATCTATCCTGACCCCCTCGAACGAGTGAAGACCGTGGCTTCCGCTACGGCAGGCAACATAGCCTCAATGCTCCAGGACGTCCTAAGCCAGCGCCGGACTGAGATAGACAGCATTAACGGCGCGGTGGTTCGAGAGGGTCTGCGGTTGGGTATTCCAACACCCGTGAACGAGACATTAACCCACCTGGTCAAGACAATCGAGGCCAGCTACGGAGCCGGTGTCTGACTCAAAGCTCAGGTCCGGTATAAAATTGATGCCGCCGGTTAAAAATATTCGGCTGAGACCCATTTAACCGCAAGAAAGGCGGCGTAGGTAACGGCGACGATGGCCGCGAGACCAAAGAAGCCGAAAAGCAGGTCAGTTATTGTCCAACGTCCTGGTTTTTTAGGCTTTTTACCTTTATTGCTATCCGCCAAAATGCACACTCCTTCAAGAAATATTCAAGTGAGGAGATATTTTAACACCAATTGTCTGTTGATTGGAAAATTTTTTAAGCTTTTTTTTAGCAGGATTCAAGCAAAATCTCTGAAATATCTTTTACCTCAAGTTCTTCTTCCAGATCAGTGGTTTTCAGGCTGTCTTCGAGCATGGAAATGCAGTAGGGACAGGCTGTTGCCAGGATTTCGGCCCCAGCCTCGTGGGCTTCTCTGACCCGCAAGTCTGAAAAACGCTGTTCAGGCGCGGTTTCCATCCAGAGACGGCCGCCTCCGCCTCCGCAGCAAAGTGAAAAAGCCTTCTCTCTTTCCATTTGAATACTTTCCGCGCCAGTGGCCTCGAGCAGATTCCTAGGCTCATCATACACCTCTGAATGACGGCCAAGATAGCATGGATCATGGTAAGCGATCTTCTTACCGCTTTTACCCTTTGGAGTTAACTTACCCTCTTCAATTAGACCGGCCAGGATCTGGCTTGAGTGGTAGACCTCGAACTCTCCTCCCTGCTCAGAATACTCATTAGAAAAAGTATAAAAACAATGCGGTGACGTAGTGATTATTTTTTTAACACCCTTATCTTTGAAAAGCGAGATGTTTCCTTGGGCCAGCTTTGAAAAGCCCGCTTCGTCCCCAATTTTCCGGACAGCTTCACCGCAACAGCTTTCTTCCGTACCGATAACACCGAAGGAGACACCGGCCTTTTTCAGGAGTTCCGCGAGGGCCAGAGCGATTTTACGGCTGCGCAGATCATAACAAGATGTACAGCATACAAAGAGAAAATATTCAGTATCTTCAGTAAATATAGGTATATCAGCGCCCTCGGTCCAATCCATACGCTTGTCTCTAGGCTCAGACCACGGATCTCCATGGCTGTGACAGCTCCCTAATACAGTCTTCAGGGTTTCGGGAATGGCCCCGGTTTCGGCGATCATTGATCGCATGGCGCGCATAATGTCTATGATTTTTACCCCACGCGGGCAATTTAAAACACACATGTTGCATGTCGTACAGCCGTAAAGGATATCATCTGATTCAAAGCCCTCTAGTCCGAACTGGCCCTGTCGGATCATCCGGCGCACGAAAAACTCCCCACCAACTTCCCGCCAGGGGCAAAGACCGGCACATAGACCGCAATGCATGCACAGATTCAAGTCCTCGCCACCGCTATCGGTTATAGCCTGATTGACCTCAAAAAATGGCATCTGGGCCATCTATAAACTCCTTTCAGCTTAAGTAATTATAAAACGCAAAAATCTCATAGCCATCGCGAATTGATTCTTACTACCTGAGTTCGAATCTTGTCAAGATGAAAAAGAAATTTTTCTCAAGCCCCTGGGCTTCCCGGTCTGGACAAAATGATAAGTAGTTCCGAAAATGTTATATTAAAAGTAGGCGGAATGCCTGGAAGCTTACCTTGAGAATTCAAGCTCCGACCGGATACGAGGCAGAAGCATTGAAATAACAACTAGTAGCGGTTCTTTTTCCATGGTCAGACTCAGTCAAAACTACAAATGCCAGAATCACCCTGACCAGTGAATTATACAGCAGGAATTTGAGTTTATCAATCCGCGTCCCTGCGGTCCATTAAGGAGAACGAAATGAAAAGTGGAATTCCAGAAATCCATCTTGAGCTTTGCTCGGGAATCCTCAGGATCAAAACAAGCGAGGCAGAATATCTCATCGAGGTCAGCGCCAATGGGAGCTGGAACTCGCTTCCGGCAAATCAGATTCAAGAGATATCAGGCTCAAATGACCATCAAACGCTTCCGCAATCGGTAGAATCTACCGATGACGATGGATTTTTTCAGGAAATCTCTGCAGAAATGTTTTCGAAAATCGGTGCGCTGGCCCGAGAACTCTCTCTGAGTCTTCAAGATATCCCAAACGATGCTGGATGAGTTGGGTTTCTAGCCGATTAAACTTTAATATTATCTATACTTCTTTACTCATTTTTTCGCCGCCGAAAGGCAAAATAAAGGAAAAACACGGCTATCACGGCAAACCCGAATATCAATCCCGCGTACGTGTAACCATATCTGTCCTCCCCGAAATCCGGGGCCATAAACTTTAATTCACCCGATGCCTGGCCGCTCGAAGCATTCACGTTAACACGAATGCGGTGGAATCCCCCGTCAGGTTTTATTCTCTTGGCTTGAAAATTGAGAACATATGAATGCTTTAGTCTGTGGGCCAGGGTCAGCAGGAGAGGTTCGATCTGCTCCGGAGTGTGGGCGAAAAAAAATCCACCACCTGACTTTTCGGCCAGGTCGGCCAGGTCTGGTAAAATATTCGCCCCCTGCCTTCCATACCCTATTACGAACAAGGCCCCTTGGGTTTGGAGCAGCTTTTCCCGGATCGCCTTTAAAGAAAAAAGTTGATTACTCTCATGGCCGTCGGTCAGAAGAATTAGCGCGGTTTGTTCCGGCCTCGATCCATCACTAGTCCTTATTCTTTCTAAAGCCCGAATACCGGCTATCAGTCCGTCGGATAAAAACGTCTTTCCCGAACTTATGTCCAGGATATTCAACTTTTCAAGCAGGAGACCCGCGTTTTTTGTCGGTTGGACCAGCATGTTTACACCACCGGTGTAGGTTAAAATCCCGCCGAAATGACGAAAGCCCATCTCAGTGATGAAGTCGCTTATGCCTCGCGAAACCAGGGTAAGCGACGTTGGCAGATCTTCACGCGTGTCCAGTATCACCAGGTATGCAATTATTCCCTTCGATGATAAAAAAGGCTCCGCCGAATCAAGGCCATACAGTCCTTGCCCGTGCTCCTCGATCGAAAACGAACTCTGCCCGAGGTCTTTTTCGGCCTGGCCCTTCTCGTTAAACACACTGACTATCAGACTGATCCGGTCAGGTTGAGAGCGTGAAAAAATCACACGTCCGATATGGACGGATAGTTCTTTCGAGCAGGCCGGTTCGGCGGTCAACAAAAAGCCTAGGAACCCTGCTAAAAGCAGGGTCCAAAATTTGACACAATTTTTATTCATTACTTTTTTGTTCAAAAGGTTGCGGCGGTGACGATCTCGTTTTAAGTAAACTTGCGGACCGTGTCGCGAAGCAGGCTCTGTTCATCCAACGGCTATTTTCTTGATTTATCATGAATTTGATGCTTTCATTTAAAATAAGTTACAGAGATTCAAGGCCCTTGTCAAACGAAACAGAATCTTGATGCGCGCGCGCCAGGTAAACACCAGGAGTTTGAATGCGATCCTTCACAAACCGGGGATCTGGCATTCTTGGTGAAAATTTTTCACCATGTCCATTGCTCAAAATGGACCGCATATTTGACTAGAGCGTTTGTCATATTAATGTTCCGTTTTAGGCCATTAATAACATGAAAACTATGTCAGTCAATCGTCCCCCATACGTCGAGACAAACGCCAAAACATCATGTAATTGCCTTTAGTTACATGTCTCCGATGTTAGCTGATAGGATAATAGCTCCCTTTACTGGAAACGGAACATATTTTTGGCAATTACTATAGCGTTCCAAGTTTATGGTTGAGCAACTCCCTGAAAAAATGCTAAGTTCATACAGTATAAGGAGAACCGAATTTGGAAACAACTCAGATTCGACTGAAAATTGACAAGACCAGATTGTCATGGCTGAAATTTGTCACGGAAAGCTACGAGGGCCTGGCCCTGACCACAACCCTAGACCCGGTGGCCGGTCTGGTTCTGGTCTCAGTCGCCCGGGGGGCTGAGAAGGACGTGGCAGAGCTCATCGAGAGTATGAGGGCGGATCTGGGCATTGTCGAAGGATGGGGTAATTTATCTAAGTTGGACAAATGAAGATCTTTAGCTACAGGCCAATCTTAAGCGAGGTTATGAGAGATGGTTAAGTACAAGAAGGGATTGATCGTTCTCTGTTTCGTGGCGATTTATCTGGTCAGCACTGGAATGGGTGAGTTTATTACCACCTTGAATGAAAATTTTCCCATTCCGGCCAAGAATTTCACGGCGGTGATCGTTGATCAGTCAGGTGTTAAAACAGAAGTAAGTCTTTTTTCCATTAACGGTTTCACCTTTCTCTATGGAACCAGGGGCAAGGGGACCTATTCCATCCCTTTTGAAAAATTGCAGAGTATAACTTTCCGTAGGACCAATGAAAAACTGGAGGCGACAGCCAGGCTTACCACTGGAAAAGTGATCACTATCATGTCTGAACCGGGTCAGGATTGTTACGGCCGGACGGAATTCGGAACTTACAGCATTAAACTGGGTGACGTCCAACAGATTTTAATCACGGGCAGGATTCAGCAGTCTAAAAAGTAAATTGCCCGCGACATACCGCACGGTATCCGCAAGGAACACAGCCGGCCACACCGGAATTGGACCAATATTCTCAACCATATCGGGACAAAATTACTATATTCAGCGTCATAAGTATTTGCGCCTATGATTTTCATAAACTTTGATAATCCATAAGATATAAGGTATCATCGCTGTGTATAATTTTAGTGCAGCCGTCGGAAGGGCCTCACATTCCCCCCGGCTCTTGGAACGCTTCCGGGAGGTTGTCTCAGCCGCTTTCGCCGGCTCCCTATCCAGAGCCGGATGGCCACAATCCCGGTGATGAAGCCTCCCACGTGCGCTACCCAGGCCACGTTCCCGCTGGCGCTTCCGGTGGCGTTCAGAACTTGGAATAAAAACCAGATCACTAGAAAAAAAACGGCTGGAATCCAGACGAACACCGGATATATAACGATCAGAATCATGGTCAATATCCTGGCCCGGGGGTATAGGATCAGGTACGCGCCCATAATTCCCGCGATAGCGCCGCTGGCCCCGACCAGGGGGATAACCGAGTTGGGTCCGGTCAGGATGTACAATCCCGTGGCCATGAGCCCGCAGAGGAGGTAGAAAATAACGAACCGGATGTGTCCGAGGATGTCCTCTATATTGTTACCGAACATCCATAAAAACAGCATATTCCCGGCTAAATGGATAAAACCTCCGTGAAGAAATAATCCTGTAACGGGCGTGATAAAAATCGACAGACCGTCATTGGGAAACGGATCTGAAAAATGGATCAAGACCGCCGGGATAGTCCCGAATCGATGAACGAAAATCCAATTGCCTTTATCGGTCAAAGTAGCTTGAAACAGAAACACGGCCGTGTTGATAATTATGAATATAATATTAAAAAATGGAAATGTTCTGGTTGGATTATCGTCTCGGATAGGAATCATATAAAGAAATATAGTTAATCAATTAGCTTAAGTCAAGAATGCCATAATCCATGCTCTCACAATTCGCCTGATTTCAGTTATGGATTAACGGAACAGTTGGCGCTTTTTTAC
>JAZGHI010000374.1:0-2535 GCA_036480955.1 Candidatus Adiutricales bacterium | reverse complement strand
ACACTCAACGGGACCTACCACCCTATCCGGAAAAGGTTCTGTCCGAAAAAGGCAACCTGTTAACAGGAAAAGATCAGATTATGGCCGGCCAGCAGGTCTGGCAGAAATACGGCCTGATGGACCTTGGTAGTGTTTGGGGACACGGTACTTACAGGGGGCCGGATTTTACCGCCCAGGCTCTTCACAATATGGGCTTAAACATGCGGGAAAAAATGTCTCGGGATAAATACGGCACCGCTTACCCGGCTCTACCAACCGAATCAAAAGGATCCGTGGATGCAGTGGTCATCGAGCAGATCAAGACCAACCGCTATGATTCCAAAGATGACACCCTGATTTTGTCCCCTCTCCAGGAATATGCCCTGAAAGAAAACCGCAAATTTTATGATGCCCTGTTTATCTACGGAGACAAAAACGGTCCCATCAACCCCGGAACCATAAAGGACCCTCAGGAACTGAAGGACCTGGCGGACTTTTTCTTCTGGACCGCCTGGTGTGCCGGCACAATTCGTCCCGGCGATACTCATACCTATACCAACAACTGGCCCCATGATCCGGATGTGGGCAATGTCGTCTCCGGAATGGCCCTGGTCTGGTCGGCCATCACTCTGGTCGCTTTCGGGGTTTGTCTCGGGGTAATGATCTATCTGTTTCACAGATATGAGTTCAACCGGGGAGCCCTTCCCTACAAGCCCGAGCCTGCTTTAGAATTAGCCGCGGCAAGTATCTCCCCCAGCCAGAAAAAAACGGTCAAGTTTTTTCTGGTTGTGTCAGCCCTCTTCTTTTTGCAGGTGAACATGGGTGGACTGATGGCCCATTACACGGTGCACCCGGATTCTTTTTACGGATTTGATTTTGTCGTCAATCTCATTCCTTACAACCTGGTCAAAACTTGGCATCTCCAATTGGCCGTGTTCTGGATTTCAGTTTCCTGGATCGGCATGACCCTGTTTGTGGCTCCACGCGTGGGCGGCCGCGAACCGGTTGCGCAGGGTTTTCTGGTCGATGTTCTTTTCGTGGCCGTGGTTATCGTGGCCGTGGGAAGTCTTACGGGTACATATCTGGGTATAAAAGGTCTTATCGGCAAGCACTGGTTCTGGCTGGGGCACCAGGGTTGGGAGTATCTGGAACTGGGCCGGCTGTGGCAGATTCTTCTGCTGGTCGGATTGCTGATATGGCTCGGTTTGGTCGTCCGGGCCCTCAAAAGTCATTTCGCCGCCGGGCAGGACAAATGGGGCTTGCCTCATTTTTTAGCCTATTCCGCTGTTGCGGTGGTGGGCTTTTTTGGTTTCGGACTGCTGTATGATCCCAGCTCCCATTTGACCATCGCGGACTTCTGGCGCTGGTGGGTGGTTCATACCTGGGTCGAAGGAGCCTTTGAGTTTTTTGCCGCCGCCGCCATAGTGTTTGTCATGGTCAATCTGGGACTGGTTGAGTTGCAGGCCGGTCTGCGCACCGTATACTTTACCGTGGGTCTGGCCCTGGCCGCGGGCATCATCGGTGTGGGCCACCATTACTACTGGTTTGGAGAGCCTTCCTTCTGGCTGGCCCTGGGATCTACGATCTCCGCGCTGGAAGTAGTGCCGATCGCGTTGCTACTGGCAGGAGTCTGGCACAGTCAAAAAGCGCTTGTCAAAGCAGGTAGCGGGTTTCCCTACCGGTATCCACTCATGTTTTTCATGGCCTCGGTTTTCTGGGAGTTTTTAGGGGCCGGAGTTATGGGATTGTCGATTACCACCCCGGTGATCAATTATTACGAACACGCCACCTATCTGACCGTCAATCACGGCCATACGGCGCTGTTCGGGACTTACGGCATGCTCTCTATGGGTTTGATATTGTTTTCCATGCGCGGGCTTGTCCAGGAAGACGGCTGGAGTGATCGCCTGGTTAAAGTCACTTTCTGGGGAACAAACATCGGGCTTGCCATAATGTTCCTCGGAACCTTGCTGCCTGTGGGTATACTCCAGGTGCTGGACAATATCCAGTACGGCTTCTGGCATGCCCGCCTTAACGAGTTCTGGGAGAAGCCTGTTATTAAAATTATTGGCCAGACCCGCATGCTGCCGGACACTTTGATCATCATTGGATCCGGTGCCCTGTTGCTGTTCATGCTCAAGGCAATAACAAAAATTAAACCCGTTGAGATCAAATCTGGTGAGGAATTCTAATGATGCACCTGAGATCGATATCCTATAGGATAGATCAATAATGACCAGTTAAAATATGGAGAACTGACTCCATTGCGACAAGGGGTGGGGGGAGTTTATTCTTCCCCCCCTCTTATCCACCATAGAATCCTCTGAAATCAGGGTTATTTTATAGTGATAAAAGCGAATTTAAAAGCTTTATAAGACCACTAATGTAAATACATGAAAAAGATGATGGATAGCGTATAAAGCTATATGGCCGGGAGACAAAATTATGGAAATAAGCGCCAATACCAAGATTGATGATTTGTTAAAAAAATATCCTTTTCTGCTGGATTTTTTCATCAAACAATCGCCGAAATTTGAGAGCCTCAAATACGCGCCC
>JAZGHI010000373.1:0-8007 GCA_036480955.1 Candidatus Adiutricales bacterium | reverse complement strand
CTCTTTACTATCTTGCTGGACGATGCTTTCATGCGGCCGTAGTGGAACATGAATTTTTCCGGATGTCCGTCATCGCGCAGCTTCTTAAGCCGTCCGGCCAACTCGGTCAAGGCTTCGTCCCAACTTATCCGTTTCCACTTGCCTTCTCCGCGCTTACCGACCCTTCTCATGGGGTATAGTACTCGATCCGGATCGTATAGCTGGTTGATGCCGGCCGCGCCTTTGGCGCAAATTTTTCCTAGTCCTCGAATGGAATCTGGTTGGCCTTCCAGCTTGACCAGTCTTCCGTCCTCTACAAAACCGATCATTGAATCTCTGGTGACGCAACTCCAACAGGCCGAAGGGATCATCTTTCTTTCCACGTTTGTCTCCGGAGAAAAATCCCTGCCGCCCTCTATGAAGTCGATCTTCCCGGCCAATGCCCGGCTTCCAATGGTTTTTTCAGCCGCCAGGACCGCGGCGCCGGCCACGGCCAGTTTAAAAAGATTTCGGCGATTAATATTCTCAGTCATTTAAGTTTCCTCCATATCTCGTTTAAAGAATCGTATCCTGCCAGGATTCACCTTGAAAATTTTTCTTAGCCGTTTCCATTTTCTTAAGCGCCTCTTGCGGGTCTATATAAAAAACCATGGGGACAGTGCCCTGATCAGGAAGCAATGTGGTCTCGCTGCGCTTATCCTTGAGCCTGAATTCCCAGATTAGCTTTGAAACCTTGCTTTCCGGGTCGTTCAGATCTCCAAAAGTCCGCGCCTCGGGGGGACATATGTTAACACAGGCCGGAACCACTCCCTGATCAATCCGGTGCTGGCAAAAAGTGCATTTGGTTATACTCTGCTCGGACGTATCAGCACCAGCCTTGATGAACGGATGGAAATTCCGGGCGCCATAGGGACAGGCCTCGATACAAGCCCCGCAGCCGATACATTTCGAGGTGTCGTAAAGAATCAAGCCATCCGGCCTTTTATAGGTCGCGCCGACCTTATAGCTGATTTTTTTTCCGGCCGAGGTCGTATACTCTTCTTGTCCTAGAGGATACTGAGGGCAGGCCTCCACACATGGAGGTACGCCGTCCGCGGCACTGCCTTCGCAATGATTGCACAGCCTTGGCAAAAACGGCTTCTCAGATTTTGGGAATTTGCCATAGACTTCCTCATACACCGCCGCGCGAAAGACCCCGATGGGCAGGTTAAACTCCGCCTTACAGGCAACGGTACAAGCCCGGCAGCCGGTACACCGCCTTAGATCGACGACAAAGGCCCATCTTGGAGTCTTAACGCTGACGGCGGCGACTGCTTTTTTCACTCCCGGAACAACGCCGGCGGCCGCGCCTATGGCTGCCAGACCTCCGCCTTTAATCACCTGCCGCCTGGACGGCATGAATTTTTTACTCATAATTTTCTCCTCCATAATTTTTCTATTTACGCCTTATTGATATTTCCGGAACAAACCTTACGTATTCGATTTCAAAGAGAGAACTTACCCGGATTAATATGGTCTCTAAACCTTTTCAGCATTTGGTCTGTGAGTCATGGAAACGTCTTTTCACCACGATCCGCTTATCCACGAGATGTAAGTTTCCCGTTTATTCCTATTTATCCAAAAGGCTTTTTAACCAGAAAAGCAATTCTTCCTCATCAATGGGTTTGCTGATGCATACGTCTATTTCCTGGCCTATGACCTCCGTAAGTTCAGGATGAAAGGGGCGGTTGGAAAATCCAATAAAAGGGACATCGGGAATTTCTCTTTTAAGTTTTCTAAGACCACGTTTATCAACTTCGACTGTATCCAGATCAATAATTACGATACCGGCTGGATGCAGGTGAATATATTCTTCCAAGGCATCGATTGATGTAATCAGCAGAGCTGAATAATTAATCTTTTCAAGGAATTCGCAATATTTTCGGCCTTGCTTAGAATCCCGGTCAATGACCACTACCTGGGGTTGATTCATAATCCGATCCTAAATCCGATCCCGGTTCAGGTATGTATTGAAGTGTTTCCTCGTCCAGAATAGGGCAATAAATATGCCACCATTCGAATTCTCTCCAAAAGGTAATGGTTTTCGGTTGTCTTTCATAAAGTTGTGATGTTATCTAGTTGAAAACAAAGAGAAAATACGGGAGGGAAACGTATCGTAGGATGATTATTGACTGAAAAAACAACAACCCGAGAAATGTCCGGCCAGCCACTACTGTATGGAATTCGGACACCATTAACCGAATATATTAATATTCACAATAAAAACAGTCAATTAACATTTGCACCGAAATCGGACACTTTATCAGTAATAACACTCGTTGGAAAACACTTTTCACCGTCTTAAAGTCAAGAGGCGGTTCTAGGCGATTAGGCGGAATACAAAATTGAACCTTCCCGGAAACTAAATAAGAATTCGGTCCAATTTTTGCGCTTGAACCTCAGCCGAATGCGCAAAAATTGCACTGATCAGGATCGTGATTTGTGAACCTGAAAGGAAACGGGGGTTCATCCGGAGGTGGATTTCGATACGACGTGAAGGAAATAAAAAAAGTTACCCAACCATTTTAAAAAAATTTTACTTGGGATTCGAATAAAAAGAGGGCTAAAGAGGAGTTTATTGAATTATTGAAGGATGGGACGGAGGATTCCATACTTCTTGAGCTTCGCGTACAGGGTGCTGCGGCTGATTCCCAATCGCTCAGCGGCAAGTTTTTTATTCCAGGAACACTCCTCCAGCGCCCCGATTATCAGTCTGGTTTCATGTTCGGTCATTGTTGGTGTGGAAACGGCAACAGAAGGGCCTACTTTCAGGACAGTAGTGCGCAGGCTAATTGGAAAATCCGACGGCTCGATCCAACTGGTTTTCGCCAGAACTATTGCGTGTTCAATACTGTTTTCCAGCTCTCGCACGTTTCCGGGCCAGGGGTAGTCCATCAGTAGCTTCATAGCCTCGGAACTATAATCAATAACATCCTTTCCTTGTTCTGACGCGAAGATTTTAAGGAAATGACGAGCTAAAAGCGGAATGTCATTTATTCTTTCTCTCAATGGCGGTAGAGAAACAGGAATTACATTCAAGCGGTAATACAGGTCTTCGCGAAAACGGCCTTCTTTGACTTCATTCATCAGATCTTTATTAGTGGCCGCCAAGATGCGTATATCCACCGAGAGTGTTTTTTCCCCTCCTAGTCGTTCGAATTTGTGCGTTTGAAGCACGCGTAATAGTTTTATTTGGGCTGAAGGAGGGATTTCGCCGATTTCGTCCAGAAAGATGGAGCCTCCGTGGGCCTGTTCGAAGCGACCAGGCTTCTGTCTGACGGCGCCGGTAAAGGCCCCCTTCTCATGCCCAAAAAGCTCACTCTCCAGAAGTGTGGTCGGGTAGGCCGAACAATTTATTACTACGAAGGGTTTATCCGCTCGAAGGCTGTGCATGTGCAGGGCCCTGGCCACGAGTTCTTTACCAGTCCCGCTTTCACCTTGTATAAGGACAGTAGCGTCAGTAGGGGCGGTATCTTCTATCAGTTTATATATTGTCTGCATCCGGGGATTCTTGCCGATCATGCCGTGAAATCCGGTAGGGCTATCAACACGAGTCTGTAAATTCCGGCTCTCTTCTTCATGCCAGACTGCTCGCTTGATTGTCCCGGCCGTCTGATTCAACATCATACGGACAACGTCTATTTCGCCCAGATTACATTTGCCTTCTCTTTGACAGGCCACAATCAGGGCGCCGGAGGCTTGATTCTCGAAATGAAAGGGAATGAAGGTCTGTCGATCCTCGGATTCAAACTGGTAAGGAGTAATAGGCGGGCCAAACTTTTGATCGTGTGTGAAATGGACATTATCAAGACCCTCCAAGGCTTTAATTACTTGCCCGACCAAATTCGGATCCCTCAACGTCCTGATTTCGTTTTCCAACAGGATAAAGATCAGGTCCCGATGTTCGCTGAACACCAGCAGGACCATATGAGAGCAGAGCAGAATGCCCTTAAATTGTTTGAGTAAAAAGGCGCCGACTTCTTCCAGTGTGCGCAAGGCGCCTATGCCTTGTACCATCTCGAAGTAAATTTTTGTTTGCTGATGCGCCCGTTCAAGTTCCCGGGTCTGCTCTTCCAACCGCCTGACATATTTCACGTTCCTGGAGACCATGTGGTTGAAAGAAGAAGCCAGAACCGCGATTTCGTCTTCTCCCCGAACCTCGACGCGGACCTCGGATTCTCCCTTGTGTATTTTTTTCGTGGCTTCGGCCAACGCGGCTAGAGGATTGGTAATACGCCTTATCAAAAAAAGACTTCCAGTTAAAGCCAGCAGCAGAATGCCCAGGGTCAGGATTCCAATCTCTATCCACAACCGCGTCAATTGACGTTGGTACAGGGTCTCTGAAAATCCAAGCCTTAAAACGCCCGCCTTTCCGGAAAAGATAGGCCTGGCGATATCCAAGTAGTGCGCCCCGGAGGTCGAAACAATCTTTTGCAGATGGCCTTCGTCGATAGAGGTTACGGCATTGGCCCTGATTAGATCACGGGGTATCCCCTTTTCGAATGTATGGGCCAGCACCTCGTTCTCTCGAAGTACAAAAACATAACCCAGGTCCGGATTATGCTGTACCTGTTGTTCGAGCATCTTCTGCAGCGACACCAGATCATTGATTAAAATCTTGTCCGCGGCCTCATGGGTCAGGGCGTGAGCCATTTGTTGAGCCTGGGCTATCATGGCCTTCTGCAATCCCTGGCTGTACCATCTAGTGACAACCAAAGAGATAATCACCCCGCTCAAAACGACAAAGGTAAAAACCGCCAGAAGTAATTTAGTCTTTAAACTTGTTAACTTGACTTGTAGCATGGTGCGTCCTGGTTATCTTATCATTGATGTCCCGGATGGAATCGTACCATTCATCCTTAGCCGGGACAAAACGCTCAATCATCAGGTCAGAGAGTATTCCCTGACCTTTGGAATCAAGGTGCATTGAAAAAAGAATACTTTTAATGCTCTCTTTAAACTTGGCGTCACGATGTTTAGAAACCACCAGTGGTGGTGTACCAAATGGCTCTGATTTCCTGATTATCCGGGTTGAGGACACGAAATCAGGATCTCTGTGTTTAAAATAATCCCAAATCAAACCGTCAACGGTTGCACCGTCTATAAGTCCCCGGGTGACGGCTAGAATCGAATTATCATGGCTGTAAGTGTAAATGACCTGATTGAAATAACTTTCCGGTGTCTCATTCATTTCGGCCAGCCAAAAAGTCGGTACAAGTTTACCGGTGTTGGAATCTGGATCGGTGAAGGCAAAAGTCCGGCCGCGAAGGTCTTCCAGCTTCTGAAAAGAACTGTCCCGATGGACTATCAGATAAGCCCTGTAAAAAGGCTCTCCATGAACCAGGGGCGCAGCCACAAGTTCAAACCCGTATTTAGCCCGACCGAACACATACGGCCCCGAACAGATAAAGGCTAAATCTATATCTCCTTTTCCAAGGAGCTCATTGACTTCAGCGTAAGTTTTCCGCTGGACAAATTCTATCTCGATCCCGAGCTTTTCACCAATGTAAACCAGAGTCTGGAGGTAAAGATCGAAAGTCTCCTTGGGGGATACCATGGCTGCCACAGCCACCTTTAAAGGCCGAGTACTTGAAATCCGCTCCACAGGTTCAGAACCGTGTTGAGTCTTCTCGAAATCAATTACCACCCTCTCGGAGTCGCCGCACCCCCCGAGCAATCCTAGATAAAGAATACAGAGGCAGACCAATAACTTTTTTTGCATACTCACTCGCAGCACGGATACCCACCGAGACTCTGTTAATTTAACGTTCGTGGAGTTAAAAAATTAACTCCAGAACCGGAAGCATAACACGATCCGCGATGGAAGAAAATAGTACGTGAAGTAAAAATAATTAGGATGGATTTTCAAAATCAGAGGTCTCTTAGAAGAAGTATACATATGGGAATAACCGCGATCCGATAGTAGAGGTCTTCCTGGAACCGGCCCTCGGCCTTGAGGCGCTCTAAATCCTTATTTGTGGCGGTAATAACCCGCGCATCCACCGGTACAGGCTGCTGTTCACCCCCTTTTTCAATGACCCTTTCCTACAAAACCCGCAAAAGATTGACCTGCGTGGAGAGAGGGAGATCACCGATCTCATCCAGAAAGATGTCACCGTCGACGGCGGCCTGTAATAAGGTCCATGATCTGGAGTACATCCGCCTGGACAGCTCTAACTATGCTCATTACACCCTTCCAAATATAATCATCTTTAGCCGCAAAGAGTCTTTATCCCCCGCGTCACTGGGGGCCCAGCTTGCTTCGCCTTTCTCCTTGACCGGGTCGGTATTTTATCTCATACTTTAAAAAATAAGCAAAAAATCTTCGGAGGAAATAAATGAAAACCATCAAGCTTGGGAAAACCGGTCTTAACCCTTCCGAATTGGGGTTCGGCGGCATTCCCATCATTCCCCTGACCATGGAGGAAGGGATCAGGATTGTCAAGCACTCCTATGACCGGGGTATAACCTTTTTTGACACAGCCAACGCCTATGCCAACAGCGAAAAAAAGATCGGCCAGGCCCTCGAGTCTGTAAGGGACAAGGTCATAATCGCCACAAAGACCGGAAAAAGGGACGGAGAAGGCGCGGCCAGGCACCTTAGTTACAGCCTCGAAAATTTACGCACTGATTATATCGATATTTACCAGTTTCATAACATCGGAAACGCGGAGGCCCTGGACCAGATTCTGGGACCCAAAGGAGCTTACGAGATCGCGGCCAAAGCCCTTGACGAAGGTAAGATTCGGTTCATCGGATTCAGTTCGCACGATATAGCCACGGCCATCAAAGGCTGCCGTACCGGATTTTTCTCGACTATCCAGTTTCCATTCAACTTCATCGAAAGGGAACCGGCGGATGAGCTTTTCAAGGTTGCCCGGGAAGAAGAGATGGGCATCATCGGCATGAAACCTCTGGGCGGCGGTATCCTGGATAAGGCCGACCTCTGCTTCAAATTCCTGCAGCAGCATCCTTACGTCCTGCCCATACCTGGGACATCGACCATTGAAGAGGTGGACGAAATTGTGGACCTGTATGTAAATCGTCAAACGATTGCCGAGAACGACCTGAAGGAAATAGAACAGCTCCAGGCCGATCTTGGAGCGAAATTCTGTCACCGCTGCGGGTACTGCATCCCTTGCGAACAAGGGGTTAATATCCCCAGCGTCATGGGCTTCAGATCCACGATGAGAAGGTTTCCTCCGTCCGTGGCCGTGGGCATGGCCAAAAATGTGGTTGAGACCGGTGAACAATGCACCGAATGCGAAGAATGCCTTGAAAAATGCCCTTACAGCCTGGAGATTCCAGCTTTAATCAAAGAGAATTTATCTGTTATCCGTGATTTTATGAACCGGCACGCCTGACACGCGGGGGGATTACGGCAGGCTGGTAGTGAAACGCTTTCCGTCTTGGCGGCAGAGTATCTGTACCACGTGCCGGCCGGAGACGATGCAGGTTGGAACCCCTCCTCCGGGCATGACCCACTGTCCGGCCATGTAAAAGTTATTGAGTCCGGGGAGGGTTCGCTGGATGGTGGTGTTGATCACCCGCGGCTCCGGCAGCCAACCCTCATAAGCGCCGCGATGGTTCAGGGTGTACCGCCAGGTGGTGTGAGGAGTAGCCACGTCGGTCATCTCGATCCGGCTTGAGATGCCCGGATAAAATGATTCAAGGCGGTCCTTGATTTCTCCGGATATTCGCTCCTTTTCGGCTTCATACTTCTTCCGGTCGCTATGCAAATCCCGCCAGAATTCCCACTCAGTCTCGTAGGTCGCCTGGACCACCGTCTTTCCCGGGGGCGCGAATTCCCGGCTGTAATTAAACAGCCGGACCATTAATGAATCCACGGACCGCGCCCCTTCTTTTAAAGGCCGTTCCAGTTTTATGGCGGTCAGCCAGGGATCGCCCTCAAATTCGCGGTCCACGCCGAAATTGACCATTACCAAAGGCCGTATCAATTTCCATTCCTTGTACCTTTTTTCTATCTTC
>JAZGHI010000372.1:0-3010 GCA_036480955.1 Candidatus Adiutricales bacterium | reverse complement strand
GCGGCCCCGATACCGAAAACAGGGACTCCGACAATACCAAACATATATTCAACGCCCTGCTCTTTGAGACTCCGGACTATTAATGTAGCGGCGTCAAGCGGTAAAGATTCCGGCTCTGTTTCTTCCTTATTAATCTTGGGGGTGGCCATGACGTTTTCCCTCCTTGAATTGAAGTGCTAAATAATTCCGTTCTGACGGAAATCCTGAATCTGATCTTCGGTCAGGCCGAGTTCTTTCCGCAGGATCTCGTCAGTATGTTCACTGAGAAGGGGAGCGGCCTCGATAGGAACCTGGCTCTCAGACATTCTGGGGGCCCAGCCCATCAGGGGGACCTGGCCATGCTCTTTGTGTTCGATGGTGTGGATAAAACCGCGCTCCTTAAGGTGGGGATTGTTAAAGAGGTCCTGTGTATCAAAAACAGCGCTGACGGGGACGTCCGCTTCCGCCAGAATTTTCATCGCTTCTTCCTTGGTATGATTTTTCGTCCAGGAGGCGATCGCCGCTACAAGCGCTTCGGAATTTTTTCGCCGATCAGCCGGTTCTTCAAAACGATCATCGGTCAGCAGATCCTCGCGGCCTATGGCCTTACAGAGATTCCGCCACATGCGGGGTGTGATGGCCACGATGCTAATATAGTCATTCTGACCGAATGGGGAACATGGATAGACGTTCATGGCTGCCGATCCACCGGTACCATTGCGGGAGGCCGGTCTTTTTCCCCAATTTGAGCCGCTCGAGATCGCGGTGCGCATGTAGTAGATCATCGCTTCCTGCATCGAGATTTCAATCAACTGGCCTTGGCCGGTACGCTGCTTTTGAATATAGGCCGCGGTAATGGCCAGCGCCATCTGCATGCCGGTCCCTGAGTCACCGGTAGTTGGGCCCGGCCTCAGGGGCGGGCCGTTTCGTTCACCCGTGATCGAGTACGCTCCGGCGGCCGCCTGAGTGACCATGTCGAAGCTTTTATAATTGGCGTATGGGCCGCTTGTTCCAAATCCCTTGATGCGGCCATAGATGATGGCCGGATGTATGGCCTTCATGACATCATAGCCAATGTTTAGTTTTTCGATGACACCGGGTCCAAAATTTTCCACAAAAACGTCGAAATGGGGAAGCATTTTGAGAAGTAGATCGCGGCCTTTCTCGGTCTCGAGCGCCAGGGTGATGCTTTTTTTATTGCTGTTCCAGTTGATGAAGTATTCTGAATCTTGTGAGTCCCTGCTCATGCTGTACCGGCCTGGGTCCCCGATCCCCGGCCGTTCCACTTTTACAACATCAGCGCCAAGCCAGGCCAGGGCCTGGGTACAGGATGTACCCGCTTCATATTGGGTCATATCCAGAATTCTCATCCCTTCCAAGGCGGGCATAGCCTCGCTCCTTTCCAAATGTTGTATTGGTATGACGAGGATAACTGGGTTCCCTGGTGAAGTCAAACTATTAAGGTTAAAGGAAGGGAAGACCGGACGGCCGATTAAACCAACTTGTAGAGTCATATTCAGCGTCATAAGTATTTGCGCATACGATTTACTTAACTTGTTGATAATCCATAAGATATAAAGTATACCATGCCAGCAGTAATAAAGGGTTTTACACCATAAGGCGGTTCAAGTCATCCATGTCTAGAGGCACGATACGACCGAAGACATGAACTAAAAGGAAAAGAGACGATAATGAGACCAGCAATTCTGTTTCGCGTTGCGGTGATCGCTTTCAGCATGGTCGGCTTTCTAACAATTAACGGTTATCCGGGCGGCAGCTATGAGGATATCCGGGGAGAGGATCTGAAGAAGTACATGCGTGACATTGTGCATTTCTCCATGCTCAGCCGTTATGACGGTGATCTGCTCTGGGGCAGACAGGCGGGCACAAAACATGAAAAGATGACGGCGGACTACCTCCTGAAACACTTCAAGGCCAGTGGAATGGATGAAGTCTGGCAAGAGGAATTCCCTCTTATTGAACCGCAGTGGACCCCTACCAAAATAGAATTGACCCTGCTTGGCGGCTCCTCTACCGCCGCGCCATCCACAGATTACCAATTCGCGACCGCAATGACATCGGTAGACACCCGGACGCAGACCCCGGAATCGGGGATCGAAGCGGAGATCGTAGACATTGGCTACGGAAGCAGACAAGAGTTGGAGGGCCTGGACCTGAAGGGCAAGATTGTACTGGTGCATCGCGACGCACCCTGGAGTGTCTTTATCAGCTATTTCCGGGAGATTGAGGCTACCCGGTTTGTGGAGCAGGGCAAGGCCCTTGGGGCTGTGTTTGCCATCCATATGAAAATCCCTACGAACATGAAGGTCTCGCTCTGGAATGGTCCCAGGGCCAGGGATATCGCGCACGTTAACATCGGCAGCGGTGATGGCAAGTTTCTACAAGAGATCATACGGAACTCCTACCCGGATAACCCACCTCGTGTCCGGCTCACGGTCCGGGGAAAAATCGAAAGAGACCTTAAAACGCAGAACACCTTTGGGTTGATCCGCGGTAAGAATAGCGACGAGTATGTAGTGGTTATCGCGCATACCGACGCGTGGTTCGAGGGGGCCGTGGACAATGCCAGCGGCCTCTCGGTACTGCTGGGCCTGGCCAGGCATTTTTCCCGGCTGCCCCGCGAAAAGATACAAAGAAATATCCTGTTTGTGGGCACGGCCGGACATCATTCCGGTCCGGCGGTGGGTACTCGGAATCTGGTCCGCAATCACCGGGCTATTCTGGATAAGACGGTCATCCTTCTGAATCTCGAGCATTTTGCCTCGGTAGCGCCGGTAAAGGAGGGAGATGTAGAAGGGGCCTATAATGAAACCGCGCACCTCCTCTTCGATACCCATCGTCAGCCCTTCATCCGGGAGACAATCCGGAAAGCCGCTGAACAGCAGGGAACGCCCATACATTCAACAGCCCTTTCATATTATATCGCCGATACTGGCGCCTTCCGATCTATCGGAGTACCCAGCGTCACCCTCCTTCAGCAAACTTTTTGGTACCACACCGAACGGGACAC
>JAZGHI010000371.1:0-2531 GCA_036480955.1 Candidatus Adiutricales bacterium | reverse complement strand
GCTCAGGCCGCTGGCTAGCGAGCATGGTTTCGAGATCGGCCAGGAAACCGCCACCGGGAAGCCTCTCGAGACATCAGGACTGTTGTCAAACATCGCCTTAAGCACGACTGTACTTAACTGGATCAATAAGAGGAGCTTTCTGAGCGTTTTCGCGCTCCTGCTTCCCTTTCTGGTGGTGGGAACAAACATTATGTCGTGGATTTTAGCTGGTTTCAGCCAACAGGACGATATGATGCCTTATAGTTACCGGCTGACCTTGAAAAAAGCCGGGTTCTCAGAAAAAAATCCCAAGCAGGGTGTCTGGCGGAAGTCTAGGTAGAAGGCGGGACTTTTTCAAGCAGGGCGTTGACCGCGATTTTTAAGTCGAAAAGGCTTTTAAGCTCCTCGAAACCCTCTGAAAAGCCGGAAGCCCCTTCTGTGTAATCGTTTAAAATCGCTTCTTTTAATTCTTCAGGCGACTCAGGTTTCACTACCCGCCCGGCCTCATACTTTCTCATCAGATCGCCCATATCGCCCACGTCGGAGACGATAAGCGGGCAGTCTGTCTGAAGTCCGTCTGACAGCACCACCGGAATGGACTCGATACGCGAGGGGATGATAAGGGCGTTACATGAGGTAAGAAAGGCCACGGCCCTTTCTTCTTGGATGTATCCATTTAAACTTACACAATCGGAAAGATTTTTTTCTTCGATGGTTTTCGCTAAATCGCTTTCCAGCGGCCCTCCACCGAATAGATGGAAATAAACCCTATCCCTCACTTCACCGGGCAGAAGGGAAATCGCTTCGAGCAGCACGTCAGGTCCTTTGGCCGGATGAAAGCGCCCGATGAAGAGGTAGTTTTTTCGGCTTAAGACCAACTCGGCCTTGGCCGGTCTGTCCAGGGAGAGCGATCGTGTACTGGGGATGAAAGCGCAATCGAGACCTGATAGATCTTCGACGTCGTCTTTAAGTTTAAATCCGTCGGCAAATCGCGCCCTGGCCCGGCCGAGTATCAGGCGCACAATATTTTTCAGGACAGGTTTTTTTCCATAATCCCAGATATCAGCCCCCAGCGCCCAGACGGCGTAAGGCAGCCCGAATCTCCATTTTAAATATAAGGCCGTAAGGCCGCTCGGAACCGCCCATAAAGCGAAGACCAGGTCATATTTTTTGCGTTTAATGAGGTTCGAGCCATACCGGCAGCTTCCGAAAAGGACTGAGATAACCGGGCCTATATCTTCCGGCAGGCTTAATTGCGACAGTGGTTTGCCCTGTCCTCTCCACGGGAACCTGACGACTTCAAGCGGACCTTCCGTGCTCGTAACAGCCGCGCCTGGTTCCGTCATTTGGGTGAGGACGGTCACGTCGGCTTGACTGGCCAGCTCTTCCGCGAAATCCTGTACAAAAATCCCGGCCGCGGCTCGTCCATCGGCCAGCGGTGAGGGGTAAGAGCTGGTGATAAGCAGTATACGGGCTTTATCTGTCATTCGTCAGATATACCTTTGATCTCTAGCGGCCCACCTCACCGAGGCCTCTCCATTAAAGTCAATCCCCTCATCTGTACGGAAGAAACTTGCCCGTGCGGTAATTCAGGTATCCCGCTCCTCGTTTTCGCCGGGCAGGGGTTCGTCTATACGTTCCAGCCGGAGCAGGGCGATTTGTTCCGAGATCAGCCCCAGGGCAAAAATCAAGATAGCCACGGAAAGGCTCAGAACCATTGGATTGGTTAACCGGTGACCCTGCGCTAATCTGTAGGTGGTGTAGGTCAGGCCGGGCGCGAAGAAAAACATGCCCAGAGGGAAGAAGACCTTCATCGGGTTGAACAGGCCGACGATTTTAATCAGGACGGCGAAAAAGCGAAGTCCGTCTTTAAAAATTCTGATTTTACTCTGCCCAACTCGCTTTCTGGCGTGGATAGGAACGTACTTGATGCCGTATCCGGCTTTGAAAAAGGCCAGGGTAATAGTGGACGGGTAAGAGAAGGTATTCGGAAGCAAGTAGGCGAACCGTAAGGCAAGTTTCCGGTGAATGGCCCGAAACCCGGAAGTAAGGTCCTCGACCTTGTGATCAGCCAGATAGGTGGCAAACCAGCTGTATAACCGATTGGCCCAAGAACGGTGAAACTGGCCCTGCGTCTTGAAATCCCGAGCGCCGACTACCATCTCGTAATCATCAATGTGGGCCAGTATCTCCGGAATCTCATTCGGGTCGTGCTGGCCGTCCCCGTCCATCATTACCAGAATTCTGCCTTTAGCCGACCGGATGCCGGTTTTAATGGCCGCTCCGTTCCCGCGATTGTAGGGGTGTTTGACCACTCTGGCCCCGGCCTTGGCCGCTATTTCCCCGGAGCCGTCTTGGGAACCGTCATCGACAACCACAATCTCGAAGGAAGGAAACCGCTCCTTGATCTCGCCCACGGTTGAACCTATAACCTCGGCTTCGTTGTAAACCGGGATTACGATTGAAACCTCACCTTTTTTCTCTAAAATCGAGTTCAGTGTCATAATTTAAGGTTCTTCTCCAACGATTTTATCAGCGTTTTGAGCATCAAC
>JAZGHI010000370.1:0-6043 GCA_036480955.1 Candidatus Adiutricales bacterium | reverse complement strand
CCATCTCAGACCTTGGCCCAGCGCGTTGGGTGTGGCCAGCGGCTCAATATGACTGGGCAAAATAAGTCCGGCGTTTCCAAAAGAAGCCCCGGCGCAAATCTCGCCCGCCTCGAGCAGTTTTACCTCTAAGCCTTGCTGCGCCAGATAGTAGGCCGAGCATACCCCGATGACGCCTCCTCCGATTACTAAAATATCACCCGCTCCAGTCATAATCCGTTCTTAATCCCATTTTTCCTTAAGATCTGTTTAAGAGCCATGAGTGTAAGGAAAAGCTTTTTAATCGTCAAACAAAAACTTGTTTAAAAGCTGTTCAAAACTTGTTTAGAGCCTGTTCAGAACTTGTTCAGATTAAACACAGACTCTTTTCGTTTGACTTCACTAGACCAGGTGGTATCCTTCACGAACAATATCAGTTACCAACATACTACCAATCTCAGGGCAGGAATTAAGGCCGGAAATAGGATGGAAACGTTATTTTATTAATAGAATTTAAGGAAAAAAAGGATCAATCTGATTGTAATTAAAAAAGGAAGGAGAAGGAAATGGAATACAGGCATATAATCTATGAGCCGGGTAAAGTGGCCCGGATTATCCTTAACCGCCCTCAATACCGGAATGCCCAAAGCTGGCTTATGAGGGAAGAGATGGACCACGCCTTCGAACAGGCCGTTGAAGACGAGGAGGTTGGGGCCATCATACTTTCAGGCATGGGCGATAATTTTTCGGCCGGGCACGATATAGGTACGAAAGAAGACAAGGAACACCGGAAAGCAATCGGGAGGGCGGAACCGGGCCGATTGAACCGATATAAAGACACGCGTTACACGACTCTGGAAAATACCTTACGCTGGCGAAATCTGCCAAAGCCGACTCTGGCCATGGTAAAAGGCTACTGTATCTTCGGCGGCTGGATGTTCGCCTCGGCCATGGATATTGTCTTTGCCGCGGAGAGCGCCTTGTTTCTTCCATCGCACTTCCAATATTTTTGCGTGCCGTGGGACATCGGGCCTCGTAAGGCCAAGGAGATCTTATACGAGCACCGCTTCATGACAGCCTGGGAAGCTTACGAATACGGATTTATCAATCGCGTCTTCACCGAGGAAAAACTGGAGGAAGAGACCCTGGCCTACGCGGATGGTGTGGCTGATAATTATTTGAGGGACCCCTTCAGGCTGAGGACGGTCAAGTTTTCGGTCAACCACATGATGGACGGCATGGGTTTTACCACGGCGTTGGAGGCTGCATATCAAAGCTATAGCGTGGCCATGGGTCTGACGCCCAGAGAATTGCCGGACCCGAAGAAAGGCGGCCTGGCCCGTACCGGCGAGGCCTTGGAAAACCTCGAACGGGCCAAGCCCTGGCTCAGATCCATCGGCCGGGCAGGGTAGAGCGTTTGCTCTAATTGTTTGCGTAATTGTTTACTTCGTAAACAATCTTCTGTTTGTGCGTTTCCAAGCGGGAAACGCTCTAGCAAACGCAGAAACATATAAATGCTATCCCGCCATCGGCGGGTATAGCATTCTAGCCTGCAATGATGTTTAGCCTTCGTCGCTTAGGTAACATTTAAATCCTATTTCCAACGCGACTCCTTTACCCACCGCCGTGGGCGGGTCTTTTAAAACGGGTTGTTTTACTTTACATCCTCATATTTATGGGACAGCAGATGAAAGATACCAATCAGCTTTTAGCCTACCGCGAAACCGAGCCTGGTTCGTTAGCATGCAGCCTCGACCTGTTCAGACTCTTTAAAACGGTTAAGGAAAGAGACCAATTTGAATCTAAATGGCTGGAATTCCTCGGTTCTGACCCTTATAACCGGTATTTATTTCAGCTACAGGGTAACCGGTTGACATATAATACCGAGCAGTTAATCCCGCTTAAAACTAATAATAACACTCCGCTTTTAATGGTATTCGGGAACCCGGCCAGCCGCTCGGTTGTGGAAGGAATGTTCTTTGCCTTCGAACGTGACAGAAAGGAACACCGCTTCTGGAAACGGATACTTGAACGCTCCGGCGTCGTTGATTTTTATATTGACGGTAACTTGTCTGTCGAGAAAAAAAACGAGCAGAGGAAGGAACGTATACTTAACCTGAAATACAACTCCCCTTTCAGAATTGGAATGAGCGTTTTTATTTCTATGCCCAGTGGAGCAAGCGGACCCTGGTCCGGTGTTGGAGGAGTTCAGAAACTGATAGGCGCCAAAGCAATGAAACGGTTAGGAGACGCTGAGAAAGACCGTATTCTGGAAACATCCAATAACTTCCTGAATGATAAGGGAGTGGTCCTGACCTTCCAGAAAAATGCATGGGAGATATTGCGCTCGGACGAAGATCCGGCATATGAAATTACCCTGGCTAAAAGCGGCAGATTAAAGGGGAGTTTAGGCGACCGACCGGGTATAAAATTATTTGGATTACCACCAACCCGGTTAGTTGGCCCTTGCAGTCGAGTTATGCATAAGACCTTGTCAGAGGAAGGCTTTTTACACGCGTAGTGGATTACCGCAGAGTTAAGTGAAAAGGTGTATCCTTCTCAACTCCCCTTATAATCAGTAAGATTATTCACAGCTACTTGATCAAATTTTTCTTCTCATAAAGGGGGGATAGAAGGGGGGACAAGGTTCTCAAGCCAATAAAAAAGGACTTACAATTTCTCGTAAGTCCTTGAAATTATTTGGTAGCGGGGTCAGGATTTGAACCTGAGACCTTCGGGTTATGAGTGCGGAAAAGTTTGTTGTCATTAAGTAATATCAAATATTTCAGGGTTGTATTTAATAATATAATTCAAAGACTTAACAGATATTCACTTAGTATCAATTGAGACTGACTCATATCCAGAAATACCGCGTTCAGACACCTATACGGACACCTTCTTCAGACAGGGACACCATACAAATTGGAACGGGCAAGAATACAAGGCATATAATAAATCTCGGCGTATTTGACGATTGTAACGACCTGAGTATTTTCTCCGAGTTGGGCTGTCCAGGAATGGCTTTGCTGGTTCAACGCGGTATCGCTACCGGTAAATATGCTACTGTCCATCCTGGAAAGGCTATTTTCACGGGTCTTCAGGGAATGAGTCCTGAAGACATGGCTTATGTTGACGATAATCCATTGTTTGAGCTCTATGGCGGTGAGTACGTGGTAAACATCGCTAACATTTCAAAAAACGATAATATGGTGTCCATCAATAACGTAGTAGGCCTAGATTTTACCGGCCAGTCTACGTGCGAATCTCAATTTGGCCCCAGGCTAATAAATGGGGCCGGTGGGCAGATCGAGTTCCACATAGGGGCTTATATGTCCAAAGGTGGTAAGGCTATTTCTATGCTGGCCTCTACTTATGGTGATAGTGAAATTTCTAACATCGTACCTTATTTTGAAAAAGGCAGTCTGATAACTCTATCCAGGTATTGGGCCGATTATGTGGTCACTGAGTATGGCGTGGCTTCCTTAAGCGGAAAAAGCCACCGGGAGCGAGCCGAGGAATTGACCAAGGTAGCTCATCCAAAATTCCGGGATGAACTGACTGAAGCAGCCAAAGAGTTTTGTTAGACCTTAAGGTGCGATAGATAAGATCGAAATCGGTAACAGCGATTCAAAAAAGTAGTTTCTTGTATCAATTTATTGATATATATTAATGATCTTTAGGGAGGTATCTCAAAAATGGCGGAAAATTTGGCGCAAGCCCTCGTAGACTTCAAAGAGGATATTGTTCTGAGTGAGGTAGGGAGGAGGCTGGATGAGGGTGAAAATCCTATTTTAATAATACGTGACCTTCAGGAAGGTATGAGGATGATCGGTGACCGGTTTAATACCGGTGAGTTCTTCTTAAGTGAGCTTCTCATGTCCGCCGATGTTTTTACTAAATCCATGGCCGTTTTAGAGCCCAAGTTGGAGGGACAGAGTATGGAGACTATTGGTAAGATGGTTATCGGTACTCCAAAGGGCGATCTTCACGATATTGGCAAAAATATCTTCATTACCGTGGCCAAGGCTGCTGGTTTTGAAATCCATGACCTGGGCGTCGATGTGCCACCAGCGCAATTTGTAGAAGCCGTCGAAAATGTTAAGCCACAGGTGCTGGGATTCTCGGCGTTGATTACCCCCGCTTTTGAAGCCATGAAGGAGACTGTGGGTTTACTAGTTGAAAAAGGCTTGAGAGAAGACCTGAAGATAATCGCAGGAGGCGGCGTTGTAACCGAGAGTGTCATGAATTACATTGGGGCCGACTATTACACTTCAGACGCCATGGAGGGATTGAACCAGTGCCGGGAAATGCTGGAGGTGAATTAGATATGATACAAGAGACAATGACAGCCATGGAAAGAATGGAGGCGGCGATCAGGTTGGAGCCATTGGATCGGATTCCCTGCGCCCCGTTGATGGACGTCTTTTTCCCATCGAAATATAAAGGCTACACCATGGTCGAAGCTATCAGGGACTGGAAAAAAGGTTTTGGCGCAATCACCGATGTTTTTGATGAAGTGGGAGGCTGGGACGGGATGATACTTCCTGGGTACAGTATACCAGCCATTCCCGAGGCACATGTCACTATAAGTTTCGGTAAAAATGTCATGCCAGGGGCGGGATTGAGTGAAGACCAGCCTACTCAATTCGTGGAGCAGGAATCCCTTAAAAGAGAACATTACGACGATATAATAAATTTGGGCTGGACCGGGTTTAGAAAGAAGATAAAAGAACAAGTAAATCCCAACGGTGATGAACGCGCCATCAAGTGGGCCACAAGGCAGATGGAAAGGTACAGGTACGAAATTAACTACTGGAAAGAGAGAGGAGTAAGAAGTCTCTGCGGAGCCTTTGCTAACTCTCCCCTCATGACTCTTTCCACGACCCGCTCCCTCCTGGAGATAACCAAGGATATTTATCGTATTCCGGATAAATTAGAAGCTGTGATGGAAGCCATGATGGATGATATGATTGCAGAAACCATCGAAGCTGCCAGGATTAGTGGTGAGCCAGGGATATTTCTGGTCATGGAGCGTGGTGGTGGCTTTTATTATCCCCTGGATATTTACGAGCGTTTCGAATATCCTCACATGAAAAGAATGGTCGAGGCATTTGCCGCAGAAGGGTATATCACCGTCATGCACCTTGACCAGGACTACACCCTAAACCTGCCTTATTTTCTGGATTTGCCTGCTAAAATGGTTGTGGCTGAATTGGATAGCACAACGGATATTTTTAAAGCAAAAGAGATACTCAGCGGGCATATGTGTATTGCCGGTGATGTTCCAGCGGCTATGTTGTCCGTAGGTACCCCTGAGGAAGTAGAGGCATACTGTAAAAAATTGATTGATGTGGTTGGGAAGGATAGCGGATTTATATTGAGCACTGGCTGTACATGTCCCGTGGAATGTAAAATGGATAAGTTCAAAGTTATGATTAATACAGTTAAGAACTATTATCCGCATTAAACCAGTAAAACAGCTAATAAGATAAGCGGAAAATGGACACTGGAGAAACGATTCTCAACTCAAATAAATCTAGAATAGTCCTCTTGGCAGGATTTCTAGGGGCTGGTAAGACCACGCTCTTGAAACAGGTCCTTTCCAGCAAAACCAATATGTCTGATACAGTGGTGATTATAAACGAATTCGGAGAAATTGGAATCGATGCCTCTCTTATCCAACGGCGGAACGCGGAGATTGTTGAACTCACCAGTGGCTGTATCTGCTGTACGCTCGCTCTTGATTTAAGGATTTTACTTAAGAAGATATGGGAGCAGTATAAGCCTCGATATATTTTTATCGAGGCTTCCGGAATCGCCGATCCTAATTCACTTATTTCCGTGTTTAATGACTATGAATTCAGGAGTCATATCAAATCATACAAAACAGTTACGGTTCTTGATGCTGATTTTTGGGAAATGCGAAAGATCATGGGGAAAATCTTTCAATGTCAGATTGAGCCGGCAGACTTGATTTTTTTAAATAAAATTGATCTTATAGATGCAGAAAAAGTGCTTCAATACCTGAAAGAAATTCGGGAATCTCTTCCAAACATAACGATAGTAC
>JAZGHI010000369.1:0-3992 GCA_036480955.1 Candidatus Adiutricales bacterium | reverse complement strand
AGTACTAAGGAGATGTCAGGACCGTCGAAAGGTCCCAGGAGGCTAGTTCAGAATGAACGAGGTTGCAGTCAAGGGATGGATCAAGAAACACGAAGGATACCGGGATAAGGTCCATATCGATTCACAGGGTGTTCCCATTTGCGGATGGGGCCACGCTCTATTGGAAAATACGGTCATACCTCCGGAAGTGGCTCAAATTTTCTTCCAGCTCGATTTCTCCCAAGCCAAGCGTGATTTAAAAAGTGTGTTTGAACTCTATAAATTGCCCAATATCGGGCCCACCCGTAAAGCGGTTCTCCTCCACATGCTCTTTCTTTTGGGATTGGAAAAGGTGGGGGGCTTTGAAAAGATGCTGGCCGCCTTACAGGAGGAAGATTTCGAAAAGGCGGCCGATGAGATGCTGAACTCCAAGTGGACAAAACAGGCTGGGGAACGGGCGGTTGAAATGGCCGGGATGATGAGGAGTGGAAGAATTGGAACTTAATGTTTAACCTTCCCCATGAATAGGAGCCTAGCCGCTCGTAAAAATCAACTTCATCTTTTTATCTCATCGGGTGAAGCCCCAATTCAGCAGGACCCACATCCTGATCTTTCCATAGCCGGTATAATTCGATAGCCCGCCTCAAAACCCATCTCTGGTTGGACGGCGCGAGAAGCTTGAGTTTCTTATCTCCCAGTTCTTCAAGGCTCATCCATTTATAGGCGCTCCCGGCCATATCGTCTCCCGGCCGGATGTCTCCTCCCTCGTAGGCCATCATATACACCAGGCTGATCATGTATTGCACATTCTCGTCGTAATGAAACGTATAAGCGTGTACCGTTCCCAGGGCTCGAACCCGCGCGTCCGAGCCAATTTCTTCTCTCGTTTCCCTCAGCGCGCCTGTTAGAACGGTCTCTCCCGCTTCCAAAGCCCCGCTTACGGTCTCCCACATGGCTTCCTGCTGGCGCTTGGCCGGAGAGGACAGCATGAGAAATTCCTCTTTCTCATTTACGATAAAGACGACCAGGGCCACGGCGGAACAGGCGAATTCCCGGTTCCCTTTAACATCGGTGACAATAGGCTGTTTGGACATGGGCTTTTCTCTGGTGTCAGATGTATCCTAGCCGAAGCCGGACGTTTAGAACTCAGTAATGGTCGGGCTTAATATTCTCTGAAATCGCCGTACAGTATAACCCGGTCACTATAGACTTCAAGGGATAAGGTGCGGTTTTAAAAATTATTGGTTAAAAATCTAATGAGAAGTCTGGTATGGCCTCCAATCGGCTCGACTTAAAAAAGCTAAAAAAAAGGCGGGTGTAACAAGGATTCTATTGAAATTGATTGCGTAAAATGATGTAATTGTCTATCGTTATTCAAAATGGTAATGAGCGTAGTTTGAGATAACTTTTCAAGGGAGGCGCTATGACAGAGAAAGTAGAAGGATTGCTGAGTCCATATCGGGTCCTTGACTTGTCGGATGAAAAGGGACAGTTCTGCGGCAAGTTGATGGGTGATATGGGCGCTGATGTTATCAAGATTGAGAGCCCGGGTGGTGACGCTGCCCGGAATATCGGCCCTTATTATAAGGATGAAATAGATCCGGAGAAAAGCCTTTACTGGTTCTCCATGAATACCAGCAAGAGGGGTATAACGCTTGATATAGAGAAACCGGAAGGAGCGGATATATTCAAGAAGTTGGCTGAGAAGGCTGATTTCATTATCGAGTCTTTTCAACCGGGATATATGGACAGCCTCGGCCTGGGCTATTCAGACCTGGAGAAACTCAATCCCGGTATCATTCTGGTTTCTGTCACCCCCTTCGGTCAGACCGGCCCCTATAAGAACTACAAGGGTCCGGATATCGTGATGTGGGCCGCGGGAGCGGGTCCGTTTTTAAGAACGTTTGACAGTCACGACCGTGAGCCTTTTCGGGTCAGCCATCACCCCCAGACCTATTTCCACTCCGGGACAGAGGCCGTGGTTGGAGCCATGGCCGCTTTATACAGCCGCGGGACCACCGGAGAAGGACAGCAGGTGGATGTTTCCATACAGGAATGCGTGAACTGGCATCCGGTGGGAGACTGGGACCTGAATAAACGGGTAGGCAAGCGGGGTCAAAGCCTTATTCCGGTCAAGGTGATGCATATCTGGCCATGCAAGGACGGGTACGTCATGTGGCGCTATACGGGCGGTCCCATGGCCGCGCGTCACAGCGTCCCCCTGGCCGGTTGGATCATAGAGGAAGGCCTGGCCGACGACTGGTTCAAAAATTTTAAGTGGGAAGGTTTCAGTCATTATGAAACCACCCAGGAAACAATCGATCACATGGAGAAGATCACTATTGACTTTTTCATGACCAAGACCAAGCTCGAGTTGATGGCAGGAGCCATCAGGCACCGGATAATGCTCTACCCCATCAGCGATACCTCCGATCTGCTGGAGAGCCCCCAGCTCAAGTACCGGGAGTTCTGGAAGGAGGTGGAACATCCGGAACTGGGGACCACGATTACCTATCCCGGAAAGTGGGCCAATAATTCGGACACACCCCCGGACATATCGCGCCGCGCACCGCTTATTGGCGAGCACAACGCCGAGATATACGAGCGCGAACTGAACATCTCCCCGGAAAAGCTGGAAGAATTCAAGCAGGCCGGGATTATATAGTCTGACCCGAGAAATGAATAGGAGACAATAGAATGGGAAAACTACCACTCGAAGGAGTAAAAGTCGCTGATTTTACCTGGGTCTGGACCGGCCCGACCTCAACCAAGGTGCTGGCCGATTTTGGGGCCACGGTGCTTAGAATTGAGAGCCAGAAAAGGCCGGGTGTCTGGCGGATACAACCTCCTTTCAAGGACGATAAACCGGGATTCAACCGCGGCGCGGTTTTTAACTCGATAAACACCAGCAAGATGAGTATAACCATCGATCTTTCCAATCCCAAAGGCAAAGACCTGGCCAAACAATTCGTGGCCTGGGCGGATATCGTTACCGACAACTTCGCCGGTGGGGCCATGGAGCGGATGGGTCTGGGTTATGAAACTCTCAAGGAGATAAAGCCGGACATCATCATGATGAGTTCGGCCCTGATGGGCCAGACAGGCCCCTGGCACGACAGCCCCGGTTATGGGGACCAGTTGTCGGCCATTTCAGGCTTGCACGAGATTTCCGGCTGGCCGGACCGCATACCGGGGGAGATCGGATTCTATACCGACTTTATCGCCCCGCGCTTTAACGCCCTAACTATCCTGGCCGCCCTGGATTACCGGCGGAGAACCGGTAAAGGGCAATACCTGGACATCGCCCAGCACCAGGGTGGTGTGCAGTTTATGGCCCCCCTGCTGCTTGATTACGTGGTGAATGGCCGGGTCGCTACCAGGCAGGGCAATTACGATCCCTACGCCGCGCCCCACGGGATTTATCCCTGTAAGGGGGAAGACCGGTTTTGCGCCATTGCCGTGTATACAGATGAGGAATGGCAAAGCTTCTGCGGCGTTCTCGGTAATCCGGACTGGACCAAAGAGGCCAGATTCGCCACCCTGGAATCGAGACAGGAAAACCTCGAAGAACTGGATAAACTGGTAAAGGAGTGGACCGTGACCCTGACCGATGACGAGATAATGAAAACGCTTCAGGAAGCAGGTGTCGGCGCGGGCAGGGTTGGTGACCCCCGGGATCAGATGGACAACGATCCTCAGTTGCTGTTCCGCGAATTCTACCAGGAACGCGAACATCCGGAACTGGGCAAATACCGGCCGCCCAGGCAGCCCTGTGTGCTTTCCAAGACACCCTGTGATATAAAACGGGCTCCCTTGATCGGCGAGCACAGCCAGTACGCCCTGGAAGAAATCCTCGGCTTGGAAGACGAGGAAATCCAGGAACTGGTTATGGCCGAGGTGATTCAGTAATACTGAATTTTATTCTATTCAACTATTCAGCGCCCCGCCTTCTTAAAGCGGGGCGTTTTATTCCTTAATAATCCGCGTTGGGTTACAGCCCGAGACCCCGGGCG
>JAZGHI010000368.1:0-5291 GCA_036480955.1 Candidatus Adiutricales bacterium | reverse complement strand
TAGAGGGTTTTTACATCATATTTCAATAAATGAGGACCTGCTTCTTAAGGAGCAATCAAAATGACTGAGAAAGGAAGACAGAAATCATGGGGCGGCCGATTTTCCAAGGCCACGGATGATCTTTTAGAGTCTTTCTCGGCCTCGGTCCATTTCGATCATAAGCTCTACGCCCACGATATAGCCGGGAGCCAGGCCCATGCCAAGATGCTTGGCCGCCAGGGTCTTGTATCAAAAGACGAATCGGACCAAATAATCCAGGGCCTCGAAGAGATCAAAAAAGAAATCGAGGCCGGGGAGTTCGACTGGGACCCGAAACTGGAAGATGTTCACATGAACATAGAACAGGCCCTGGTAAAAAAAATCGGCCCGGCCGGTGAGAAACTGCATACCGGCCGGAGCCGGAACGACCAGGTAGCCCTGGACACAAGGCTCTACCTCAAAGACGCGATTGATCTTCTGGCGGATCAGATTAAAGAGCTGAGGCTGGCCATTGTCAGCACGGGTGTGTCAAATCAAGGCCTGCTCATGCCGGGCTACACCCATCTCCAGAGGGCCCAGCCTGTTTTGCTGGCGCATCATCTTCTGGCTTATAATGAGATGTTCAAAAGGGATGGCCAGCGCCTGGCCGATCTTTATCCCAGAGTGGACGTCATGCCTCTGGGCAGCGCGGCGCTCGCCGGCACCGGCCTGCCCATAGACCCGGAATTTGTGGCTAAAGAACTGGGCTTCAATCAAATCGTGGCCAACAGCATGGACGGGGTCTCGGATCGGGATTACCTGATTGAATTTCTGGCCGCGTCGTCCATCCTGATGATGCACCTGTCAAGATTAAGTGAAGAGCTGATTTTATGGTCCACAGCTGAATTCGGTTTTGTGGAGCTGCCGGATGATCTGACCACCGGGTCATCCATCATGCCCCAGAAAAAAAATCCTGATATCTGCGAGTTAATCCGGGGAAAGACCGGGAGGATTTACGGTAATCTAATGGCATTGCTCACGGTCATGAAAGGCATGCCTCTGGCCTACAATAGAGACTTCCAGGAAGATAAGGAACCGCTTTTCGATACCGTGGAGACATTGACTTCGGCTTTGCCGCTTATGACCCGGTTGGTCTCGAACCTCGACTTTAAGGCTGAAAAGATGCTGGACGCGGCTGACGACCCGGTAGTGACAGCTACTGATCTGGCCGACTACCTGGTCAAACAGGGAGTACCTTTCAGGCTGGCTCATGAACAGGTCGGATTACTGGTAAAACACTGTCTGGACAACGATATGAGTCTGCTCGACATCGATGAATCCGAAATGGCCCGTTTCTGTCCTGACGTCAAGCCGGGAGTTAAAGAGGTATTGACTATTTCCGCTTCTGTTGAGGCCAGGATTTCTCCCGGCGGGACCGCTCCCGGCAACGTACAGGCGGCGCTCGATCAAGCGCTCAAAGAACTCAAAAAATAAAATTGAAAATGAACGCTTCTTTTAGATTCTGGCCGGCCGCGGCCATTTTAACGGTATTATTATTCGGTTGTGGTGTAAAGGGCCCGCCCCTCTCGCCAAAGGCCTTTCTACCGGATCGGGTTCAAGGTTTAGAGTATCATTTCGATGAACAAGGCCTGCTCGTTTTGAATTTCAGGTCTCCGGATCAAAGCCGGCTTCAAGAACCTTTAAAAGAAATAGGCGGATTTTATGTTGATTGGAGCGGGAACAAAATAGGCCCGGATTTTTGCCCGGGCTGCCCGGTGGAGTACAAAAACCGGGTGAAGATCGAGGCCCGTGAACCCGGACTTGAGGAAACCGTCTGGCCCGGCGTCTACCAATACAAAAGCCGGCTCATCCCAGGCCATGTATACCATTTCCGCATTTTCTCTCTTGATTTAAATGGGAGATACGATCCGCTTCAAGTAAGAAAAATGGTCATTTTTTACGATCATCCCAGCAATCCTCCCCGGGCGGTAACCGTCAAAGCGAGTGACCGGTTGGTCAGTCTAATCTGGACACCTCCTGAAAGAATGGTAAACGGCGAGCCGTTAGATGACCTTGCCGGCTTCCGTATATATCGCCGGCTTGGATCGGATCCGTTTGAAACGTTGAATCCAAGGCAGCCATCCATGGGCAATAGTTTTGAAGACCACCAGGTCGTGAACGGTCAAACCTACTATTACCAGATCCGGGCTTTGCGTAAATTTCATGACACCTGGCTGGAAAGCGCGTCTTCCCCGGTCGTCAAAGCGGTTCCCATAGACTTGACACCTCCTTCGGCCCCTGCTAATTTGAAAGGTGTTTCTACTGGAAACGGCATCGTTCTCAGATGGCATGCTTTGGAACTAGCCGACCTGGCCGGGTATCGGGTCTATCGTCGGGAAGAGAACGAAGAGCGCTTTAGAAGAATCGGCCCGGATTTAGTGTATGATCCTGTTTTTATAGACAGGAGTGTCAAACCCGGGCAAAAGTATTACTATCGGGTCACGGCTGTAGACAAATCCCGGACAGCCAATGAGAGTGGTTGGTCCCAGGAGATTTCGGTTACACATGAACCGTAAAAAAAAGAACCATCTCCAAAAGGGTTGATGAAAATGATAAGGATTCAAGGGGTCAAGGATTCGAAGATTCAAGGGTTCGAGGATTCAAGGGTCCAAGGATTCAAGTGAAATGCTTAAGATATTTCCGAACTCTCTAAAAATCGGGGTGGCCCGGACGTTATACGTCCGGGTTGCGAAGCAACAAGAGGGATATCCGCGGAAGTTGAAAGGATGCTCAAAGCGCTGATAAAATCGCTGGAGAAGAACCTAATGCATTACTTTAATTACCATAATAATGAATTGTACTGTGAGGAACTCCCGCTGGCCAGGATAGCGGCGGAAGTAGGCACTCCGGTTTACATATACAGCCACGCCACTCTTAAGCGGCACTATACCGCTTTTGACCGGGCCTTTGACGGCGTGGACCATATGGTCTGTTTCTCCGTGAAATCCTGTTCCAATATCGGCCTGCTTCGCCTGTTTGCCAGCCTGGGCGGAGGGGCGGATATCATATCCGGCGGTGAAATGTACCGAGCCTTAAAAGCCGGTATACCTGGTCAAAAAATCGTATTCTCCGGTCCTGGAAAAACAGGCCAAGAAATTGAAGCCGCTCTCGAGGCGGATATTCTAATGTTCAACGTCGAGTCAAGGCAGGAACTAGACCTGATTAACCAGATAGCCCTGGATAAGGGGAAAAAAGCCCGGATATCGATCAGGGTGAATCCTGACGTGGATCCCAAGACTCACCCTTACATTTCCACGGGGCTTAAAGAAAACAAATTCGGGATCAGCCATGACCAGGTGGAAGAAGTTTGCCTGAGGGCCGGTGATCTGCCCGGACTCGAGGTGATTGGTCTGGACTGCCACATAGGTTCGCAATTGACCGAAACCGGGCCTTTCAGGGATTCTGTGGCCAGGTTAATAGGCCTGCTCGATCGCTTGAAAGGGCATGGATTGGAATTGACTTATCTCGACCTGGGAGGCGGGTTGGGAATCAGTTATGACAGCGAGGAGCCTCCGGAACCCTTCGAGTATGCTGAAGCCATAAAAGAGACCCTGGCCGGATATAAGATCAGCCTCATTCTCGAACCCGGCCGGGTTATCGTTGGCAACGCCGCCATACTGCTGGCTAAAGTTCTTTATACCAAAGGCGGCGATAGCCATGGCCGGAAGAATTTCGTGATCGTGGACGCGGCCATGAACGATCTGATACGCCCAAGTTTATACGGCTCCTTTCACGCCATCCAGCCGGTCGTAAAAAATGACCGGGACAGGCTTAAGACGGACGTGGTTGGACCGATTTGCGAAAGCAGCGATTTTCTGGCCAAAGACCGGGAGCTGCCTGTTTTCGAGCCGGGTGAACTTCTGGCTGTCATGAGCGCCGGGGCATACAGCTTTGTCATGAGTTCGAATTACAACGCCCGGCCTCGTCCCGCGGAAGTGCTTGTCCATGGTGATGAATACTTTATTATTCGCGAGCGGGAAAAATACGATGACCTGGTCAGGGGAGAGAGTATCCCTGACTTCCTCAAGTAGGGGGCCTTTAGCATGGAAGGCTTTAAATTTTACAAAATGAGCGGGCACGGTAATGATTTTATTATTGTGGATAACCGGAATACATGGGTCAATGAGGATGAACTGGTGCCCATGACCAAGGCCCTCTGCCGCCGCCGCCTGAGTATCGGGGCGGACGGCATGATCTTTATCCAGAACGGTTCGATGGAAGTGGATTTCAGCTGGCGGTTTTACAACGCCGACGGCAGCGAGGCTGAGATGTGTGGAAACGGCGCCCGGTGCGCCGCTCTTTTTGCCCACATGCTGGGTATAGCCCCGGCCAGGATGAGCTTCGAGACAGTGGCCGGAGTCATCAAGGCCGAGGTTCTGGAGCACTCCATCCGGGTCGAGACAACCCCTCCCCATGGATTGAAAGTGGACTTTGAGTTGGAGGTCGATGGTGAGCGGATTACCCTGTCCAGCCTCGACACGGGTGTGCCTCACGCGGTAGTATTCACGGATGACGCGGAAACCGCCCGGGTTTTTGACCTGGGCCGGGCCATCCGCTATCACGAACATTTTCAACCGGCCGGCACAAACGTCAATTTTACTCAGGTTCTGGACTCGAGCACCCTTGTCAACCGGACCTACGAGCGGGGCGTGGAAGATGAAACCCTGGCCTGCGGTACCGGTTGTGTGGCAGCGGCCTTACTGGCGGCTGAAAAAGGTCTGGTCGCATCACCCACCAGGGTTATGACCCGCGGCGGTGAAGATTTGATCATTCATTTTAATAAAAAAGGAAACGCCTTTCAGGACGTTTCCATGGAAGGCCCGGTCAGAATCGTTTATACCGGTCATCTCGGGCCCGACGCATTAACTTGAACTTATAGGAGGCCAACATGTTTAGCGGCGCGATGGTTGCCATTGTTACCCCTTTTTCCAATGGCAAAGTAGATGAGGAAGCCTTCCGGCGATTGATTAATTTCCAGATCGAAAACGGCACCCAGGCTATAATTCCCTGCGGTACAACCGGAGAATCGGCCACGTTTACCCACGAGGAGCATAAATTTGTGGTCGAGTTCACCATTAAGGAGGTAAACGGCCGCGTACCGGTAATTGCCGGGACTGGTTCGAACAGTACAGCCGAAGCCATCGAACTGACCAGACACGCCAAGGAGGCCGGCGCGGACGCGGCCCTCATGATCTGCCCCTATTACAATAAACCCACCCAGGAAGGCCTGTATCAGCATTTCAAGGCCGTGGCCGAAGCCGTGCCCATGCCCA
>JAZGHI010000367.1:0-2188 GCA_036480955.1 Candidatus Adiutricales bacterium | reverse complement strand
GTCTTTTTACCGCTGATCTTTGTCCGGGGAATGTCCGGAATCATGTTCCAGAAACTGGCCTATGTGGTTAGTTTCGCTTTAGCCTGTTCCCTGATTGCGGCGCTGACTCTGGTGCCTATGCTGGCTTCACGGATGATTCCTTCGGGTCAATTCCAAAAAAGAGGGAATGCTCAAGGGAGCCGGACGCTTTTCACAATAAGCGCCGGACTTTTTAAACGGCTCGAACAAGAATACATACTACTGCTCAGGTTTGCCCTCCGGCGTCCGATTCTTATAATCGCCGGGTCCCTCCTCATCCTGGCGGGAAGCCTGATGCTCATACCTTACATCGGAGTCGAGTTCATGCCGAGCACGGATGAAGGTGAGGTCCGGGTATACGCCGAGATGGAAGTAGGCACACGGCTCGAACTCGTCGACGCCGTGTTCAGGAATATCGAACAGGTGGTAAAAAAAGAGGTCCCTGAAATAAAAAATACGACAACCTATATAGGAGGATCGAGCTGGCGCCCAAGGGGAGGCCACATGGGGCAGATGAGGATCGCCCTGAAACCGAAAACCGAACGATCTCGTTCCAGCGAGGAGATCGCCGTGGCCCTCATGGGAAAGCTCAAGAATGTTCCCGGAGCCAGGATACGAACCCGGGCCAGTCGGGGGCTCTTCCTGCTGCGTATGGGCTCTTCAGGCGGAGACAGGGTCGAGGTAGAGATTCGGGGATATGACCTGAAAGTGGCTGATTTGCTGGCCAGACGGGTAAAGGAAACCCTGGAGGAAGTAGAAGGTGTCACTGACGCCCGTATGAGCAGAGATCCCGGCAACCCGGAAGAATTGATCATTGTAGACAGACAGAAGGCCGCTGACATGAAAGTTACGACTTCTCAGATCGCGGGAATACTCCAGACCGTGCTTACGGGGTCGAGGGCCAGTTACTTCCGGGAAGGCGGAAACGAATACGCCATCATGGTGAAGATCAAGGACGCGGAGAGTATGCCTTTGCGTGAGGTCCTGGATCTTACTCTGACCAATGCCGAAGGGGTTCCCGTGGTTCTTCGAAACCTGGTACACGTCCGCCCGAGAAAAGGGCCGGTCATGATCGAACGGCAGGATCAGCAGAGGGTGGTCACGGTGTCGGCCAACACCGCTGGAAGAGATATGGGGTCCATTCTCGGAGACATACGGGAAGCTCTCCGAACCATCCCGGTCCCGAGCGATTTCAGTATTGTCCTCGGCGGCGATTATGAGGAACAGCAAAAAGCTTTCCGGGAATTACTGCTCAGTTTTATTCTGGCCCTGGTCCTTGTCTATATGGTCATGGCCTCGCTTTATGAATCTCTTCGAGATCCATTTGTGGTCATGTTTTCCGTGCCGCTGGCGGCTATAGGAGTAATCCTGATGCTGCTCTTGACCTCGACGACCTTCAACGTCCAGACCTATATCGGATGCATAATGCTGGGCGGTATCGTGGTCAACAATGCCATTCTCCTGGTCGACCACACAAACCAGCTTTATAAACGAGAGGGCATGCCGCTCCGGGAAGCCATTGAGGAAGCGGGAAGACGCCGCTTCCGGCCTATCCTGATGACGGCCATAACGACCATTCTGGCCCTCGTCCCCCTGGCTATTGGAATAGGTGAGGGCGGTGAAGCCCAGGCCCCCATGGCCAAGGCGGTTATAGGCGGCTTGATGAGTTCCACCTTGATTACTCTGGTCTTTATCCCGACGGTCTACTCGCTCTTTAAAAGGCGAAACTTTGCTTAACATATTCGACGTTGACATGATCGCATTATAAAAAGATAATTTCTTGTCTAAAAATTCCGCTCCCCAACCTTCTCTTGGATCAATGCGCACGGCCATGATGAGTCGATTTAAAAGACTGCCGTCCTTGGCCCCTGCGTATTTAATTTGTAATCATTTCTGTCCAGAAAAAAACCGATTTTGGACAAGAATGATATTATATAACCCTTCAATATGGTATTTTTAGATATTATACGAATAGGTCCTGTTGGAGAAAGAGTTGGTTCCAAGCAGGTTTAGCGTCTGTACGACTAAGGAAGGGTTGCCGGCAGCTTCCCCCACCGGCTTGGCCTCAATCCAGCCAAGAGACACTCGATTTCTGGTAGAAAAAATCGTTTTTGACTCCCGCCCTTGTCAAGACGAGCAGATCTTTATTTAAAATCTGAACTTATTGTAT
>JAZGHI010000366.1:0-2210 GCA_036480955.1 Candidatus Adiutricales bacterium | reverse complement strand
TTGTAAGGTCAGGCCATGAGCGATTCGACTACCTTAGGCAGGATTTCCGGGAGCGAATAGATATCCTTAATGACCAGGTAATTACGGGGATCGCACATCTTTCGCAAGTAATCGTTACCGCCTTGGTCCACGGTAATGCAGAAGGGCCGAATGCCTTCCTTTTTGGCTTCCAGCAGGGCCATCATAGTGTCATGGAGGGCATACTCGTAGGACCGGCGGTCTTCACCGTAATCGTGATCCTGCGGGAACCCGTCACTGAGAAGGATCAGGAGCCGTTGGTCGGATTCGAGGTTCTTTAGTTTACTGATGGCGTGCCGGATGGCCGGACCCATCCTGGTGCTCTGTTTGGGTTCGATCCCTCCGACGCGTTGTTTTATATTGTCTGAATAGGGCTCCGAAAATTCTTTTATGGGGAAACAATCAACCCGTTCCCGCCCGTATCCCGAGAATCCGAATATGGCGTATTCGTCATCCAGCGCGTCCAGGGCCTCCATTAAAACCACCAGGCTTTCCACCTCGATCTCGATGATTTTTTTTGCTCGTGGAGCTGTCTCATGGGAGCCGGATCCGGTCTCATCAGGCCCGCGGTTTTCCGAACAGGGAACTCGTTCATCGGTTGAGGCGCTCATGTCGATTAGAAGCAGGGTCGAAATTCGCCTGGTCTTTTTTTCTTTCCTGGAAAAGACTTTGTCGGACGGGCTCGAACCGGTCTTGCGGTCAACAACGGACTGAATCATGGCGTTCAAATCTATCTCGTCGCCCCACTCGACCCGCGAAACTTTTTCCAGATATTCGGGTCGAATCCGCTGGAATTCACGCCTTACCTTCTTGATAAGGTCACGGTGCCGGTCGTATATTTCGTTTATGTATTCCGGTTCGGCCAGGACGCTTTCTTTTTCCCGCAGACAGCACCAGTTGCGGCGGTAGGCCATGGCCAGATAATCCCATTCGTCGTAATAGTAAGGGCCGCCAGTGGTTCTCAATCCGGACGCGGGTGAAACAAAGGGCCGGTTCCGGCTTTCATGGTCTTCGGTATAGGGTTCGTTCTCTTCCCCGGCCGCGGGAATGCCTTCCTGATCGGAGAAAAAAATGCCCTGGGAAGACAAGTTCGACCCTTTAACAATATTTAAGAGATCAATATCCTCAATGTTTTCAAGAAGCCGCTCCAAATCCTTTAGGGACAGGGGAACCCCTTCCTGGCTGTCAAACCACTCCTGGAATGGAATTTCCACTTGGACAGGTTCGGGCAATTGTTCCGGATTGATTTTGCCACGGAAAGGAATGGGGAGCATGGGTGAGTAAGTCATCTCGGCGCTGTCCGGTCCATCTTGAACGGAATCCGCGGCGATCCCGGAAAGTTTCCTGTTGGGCACTTCACTTAAAAATTCATAGATTTCAATAGCCTTGACCATACAGTCCCAAACGCCGGGAGGCTTGTCGTAAAATCCAGCCATCAATTCTTTTAAACGTGATACGTATTTCGAAAACACCGGGGGTACCTGGTTTTCGTCCAGCCGCTCTAGACTCAGTCTTAGCAAGGCTTCGACCAGGGCTTCTTGGAGGGGGAGCATTATCAGCCGCGGCCTGTTGTTCAAAGCCGCGTCAAGGGCCAGATCGAGTTCCCGTTTCAACCCCCGGTAGTCGCGCTTGAGCGCGTTATCGATCCGGCCGTCTTCGAGGATGAAGAAAATATCAAGGGCCAGGTTCCTTTGAGTGAAGGATTCGAGTATGGGCAGGATCATGGGAAGCCCCGAGTGGTAGGTCCCGTATTCCACGTAGCCGGCCTGGTGGGCCGTGGCAGCCCTGTATTCCCGAAAATTCTCCTCCCTGTTTGAGCCGTCCGCGGAGAAGGGCGGAAGATATATTATCCGGCCGTCGCCGGTCGGGTAGCGTCGGGATTCGAAATTTACCGGGGATTCCAGCGAATCCGTGCTTTTAACGCTCAATTCCTCACCGGTCATGGCCCGGGCCAGGATGGAGAGGAGGCCACGGTGCTCTTCCAGTATTACGGCTTCTTTCCAACGCGAAAGCTCCCGCTCCGGTTCGTCGGATATAAACTTAAAATAATCACAACCCCGTCTTTCATCTTCGGTGAGCAGCTCCAGGCCCCGGTCCACCCATTGGCCCAAACAGGCTTCCGGTATCTCGGAGACCAAGCGCTTTGAATGGGAAAGAAAATGTAAGCCGGATTCGATCGAGACCTCGGCCAG
>JAZGHI010000365.1:0-3549 GCA_036480955.1 Candidatus Adiutricales bacterium | reverse complement strand
TGTGCTGGAATATACCAATCCTGGAAAGCACACGGACTGGGTGCCGCGCGTCCGGAAACTGGGGCTGGATGGCAAAGTGGCAATCCTGGCAGATTTGACCCAGCCCTAAGGGGGGAAACTGCCCAGGGCCACTCGGCCATCCCGTAATTCGACCCATTGGGGAGGTTTGCTTTGGTTTTTCACAAAGCTCGAGACCGATGAAGGGATCGTTGGCTGGGGTGAAACCGCGATTCTTAACACTCTCTACGGCATCGAAGAGAGTTACGAAAGCATGGTCAAAGCGACCTTTGATCGGCTTCTCAAAGGTCAGGATCCCATGAATCGTGAGCCGCTGTACCACATGCTCTACACGACTCTGACCTCCCAGCATCCTGATTATGTCGCCCTGGGACTTATCAGCGCCTTTGATATTGCCCTTTGGGACATTTGCGGTAAGTATCATAATACACCCGTTTACAATCTGCTCGGTGGCAAATGCAGGGACAAGATCAGAACATATACCTACATTTATGATCTGGAAGAGAAAGACAGCCTTATCAAGGCGACCGCGGACTGGACCAGAAATCCTGCCAGATTGGGTGAACTCGCGGCCAAAATGGCGGATGAGGGTTTTACCGGTGTTAAGTTTGATCCATTACGCCAGGCAGGATCAGGGCGGTTCATTAATCCCCCCTGGGAGATTTCCCTGGACGAGTACGATCATGCTGAAAAATCGATCCGTGCCATCCGGGACGCCGTGGGTAATAGGGCTGATATTTGTATCGGTACGCATGGACAGATCTCCCCGGCAACTGCGCGCCGTCTAGCCAAAAGAGTGGAAAAATACGATCCATTATGGCTCGAAGAACCGTGCCCTCCTGAGAATTATGGGGAAATGGGAAAGATCGCTCGAAGCACCACGATACCAATAGCAACAGGTGAACGGCTGGTTACAATTTATGAATTTCAAAACCTCTTCAGAGAAGGCGCCTGCGCTATCGCTCAGCCCGACCCTGGCAGTTGTGGTGGAATTACCGCGTGTAAAAAAATAGCCACGCTCGCCGAAGCAAATTATGTACTTATGGCGCCCCATGTATGGGGGGGACCTATTATCACGGCGGCCGCACTGCAAATAGATGCCAATATTCAAAATTTTCTCATTCAGGAAAGTATTTATAAGTCTCGAGACTTTTTTGATGAAATTGTCAAGGAACCTTTCGAATGGCAAGACGGTTATCTTATTCCGTCTGACAGACCCGGCCTAGGCATCGAACTCAACGAAGAAAGCCTGGAAGCTCGCCGAGGGGCCCTCTCCGATGGTATCTGGTGGTAATTAGATACTCGAAGACAGATACGAATTTTCGCACTTTTGGTATTTGATAAGCTTTACCGACTCTTCGGTAGCGCCGACAAAAAAAGGGCTTGGTCAGTACCTCTTCAGCACACACCATTGACAGGGTCAGTGGGATTGAGTTAGTATGCATGCAAACAAAGAATAGCAGACTGGTATCCACTTAACAGATCATGGTCCTGGAATACTTATCGATCGGACCTAAAAATAATCGATGGAGGAAATGATGAGTCAGGAAGTGTATGAGGAATTACTTCAGGTCATGCAAAAGCGTGGCGGGGGATACGCTGGTATGGATATTCCCGAATTTTTTGAAATGGTGGAGGAGTTATTTACTCCGGAACAAGCCCGGGTGAATAACGCTCTACCCAGAAAACCGGTTACAGCCGAACAGGCCGCTGAAACAATGGACGGTGAGAAGGCCGAAATAGAAAAAACTTTGGAAAGTATGGCTGATAACGGTCTGTGCCGGGCTTACTCACGGGATGGAACAGTGTATTATGTCGCTTCACCTTTCATGCCCGGTATATTGGAATATCAGTTTATGCCCGGTGGGACCACGGACCGGGATAAGAAGATTGCCAGGCTTATTGAATCGTACGAAAAGGCGTTTGAAGTTGTTCGTCCACCGGCCGGGCAAAAAATGACTTTTGCCGGAATGCGGGTTATTACCGTGGACCGGACTATCGACGCCGGGAGCACGGTTCACACCTATGACCAGGTGCAGACCTTCATTGATGAAAGCGATACCATTGCCGTGACCGAGTGCTTTTGCCGGCACAAGGCCAAACTACTGGACGAGGATATACATGGGATGCCCAATGGTGTTTGTATGAGCTTTGGTCCAGGGGCTGAAAGCAACATCGAAAGGTTAAACGGCCGAAAACTGACCAAAGAGGAGGCGCGGAAGGTCATTGACCAGGCAGAGGAGGCGGGTTTGGTGCATATGAGCCGTAATCTGACTGAGAACATTGGTTTTATGTGTAACTGCGACCGGTGGCATTGCGGGGCGATCACGTCCATGCTGGCCCAACCGAAACCCGGCCTGTTTTTCAACTCAGGGTTCGAGCCGAGTTTTGACCCGGATGTATGCACCGCCTGCGAGACATGTCTGGACCGATGCCCGGCCGCGGCTCTGGTTATGGGTGATGAGGACGTACCTGTAGTGGACCTCGACAGGTGTTTCGGATGCGCTGCCTGCGCCACCGGCTGCCCGTCCGAGACCATTACCATGGTGAACAAACCCGGTTTCTCCGAACCTCCGGCGAACACGGACGCGCTGCGAGAGGCTTTCCTGGCCAGCCGCAAGTAACTGAATAAGTTTCAGGATGCTAATAAACTTGCTCTGAGCGGGGATAAGGAGAATCAGCTTATTGCCCGTCAGAGTAATTAATGGGCCTGTAAAAACGTTTAACTCTCCGCGACTATTACTAATATCGCAGGAAGTTATAATCAGGCTCGACCGAGCTCCAGCAGCCAACTGTGCACGTATTAATAACGCGAGCCTGAGAGCCTCCCGCCCCCACATGTTGAGGTGCCTTGCCTTCGAAATTTACCTCCCATAAGGCTATTCAATTTGACATTCAGACCCTATCTGACTATTCTAATTTGAAGTTTCAAAGAAATTATCCGATCTTCCCGGCATCGATTAAACCGTAGAATGCTTTCATAGCTTTAGCCCCCGAAATCGAGAAGGAGAAACAAAATGAGCAATCGCGAACCTTTCAAAGGCGTGATAGGACGCACCAACGAAGATTCGACCCCCTGGTGGCCGGAGCCGAAAAGGACCGTCAAGGACAGCCCTAACGTAGTGGTAATCCTGTTCGATGACACTGGTTTTTCCCACTTCGGATGTTACGGCTCCACTATCGAGACACCGAACATCGACCGGCTGGCCGAGGGCGGGGTCCGGTTTTCCAACTTCCACACCACCCCCCTATGTTCGCCCACCCGCGCCAGCCTTCTCACCGGCCGCAACCACCACGCGGTGGGAATGGGGCACGTATCCAATATAACCACCGGCTATCCCAATCGGCGGGGCAACATAACCCACCACGCGGCCACTATCGCCGAGATGCTCAGGGAGGAAGGATTCGCCACTTTCTGCACCGGTAAATGGCACCTGGCCCAGACAGCGGATACCTCTACGGCCGGGCCTTTTGACCAATGGCCCCTGCAGAGAGGCTTTGACCGCTTCTACGGTTTTCTCGAGGGCGAGA
>JAZGHI010000364.1:0-2447 GCA_036480955.1 Candidatus Adiutricales bacterium | reverse complement strand
ACCGCAGGTAAATAAATGCTCAAATTTTTGACCGCAGGTAAATAAATGCTCAAATTTTTACGGTTGATACCTCGCAGCTTGCTGCGGGGTAGTTCATTAATTTTTCCGGTTCTCGATATACTGCTGTTTGCACTCTTTGCTGCAGAAATAGGAGACCCGCCCTCCAATAAGGGCGGCGATTCCCTGCTTTCGCGGCAGATAGATCCCGCAGTTAGGGTCCCTGATCAATTCCTCTGAATCTAAATCGCTCTCGGTTCCGCGTATCGATTTCGGTCTCTTGAACCGGTTAAGCGGCGCCGGTTTCATAAGGCCTTTTAGTACCCGGTAGATCAGGTAGAAAAGGAGGATTATGATCAGGACGCGGATAAGGCCCACCATTTGAAGACCTCCTGTCCCTCTTCCGGCAGGACGGACAGCATTTCGGCCGGGGTAAGCCCTGACACCGGGTGAACCCAATCCGGGGCGATATCCAGAAGGGGTATGAGCACAAACCGGCGCTCGGGCAGATATGGGTGGGGCACCTTGAGGTTTTCCGTATTAATCACTTCCCGGCCGTAGAATAGTATGTCCAGGTCTATCACGCGCGGTCCCCACTTTGCCTTCCGGACTCGCCCCATCTCCTGTTCAATATCCAGCAATTTTTCCAGGAGCTCGAGGGCCATAAGTCTTGTTTCTATCAGGACGGCCGCGTTAAGAAACCAGTTCTGGCCGGTCCGGTCCTGGGGCCTGGTCATGTAGAACGGGGACGTTTTAACAACTTCGATGCCGTCCAGGCCGCTCAATTTAACATTGGCCTCTAGAAATTGCTTTTCGCGGTCTCCCATGTTTGAACCCAGGCCGACCGCGGCCTTTGTAAGATTGCTTATGGTCTATACACCCTGTTTCGATAGGCTGTTAGCCCTCCTTAGTGCCCGTCCGGAAATGGTTATTTTCCCCAATCTCTTTGTTGGACGAAAAAAATTATGGGCATTTATTTACCTTCGGTAAAAAATTATCATCATTTCTGGACAGACACTCCTTAAGGTCGTTGGAGGTGAAACGGCGCTTAAACGGTATCTCAGGATCCCGGCCTGACCGGATTCACCAGAGAACCCACGCCTTCAATCCTGATCTCGATTTTATCCCCGGCCGTAAGCTGACCCACTCCGGAAGGAGTACCGGTCGCGATTACGTCTCCGGGTTCAAGGGTCATGATCCGGCTTATGTATTCTATCAGATGGGGTACATTAAATATCAGAAAAGAAGTCCGGGAATCCTGCTTTATTTCTCCATTCAGCAAGGCCTGAACGCCCAGGTCCGACGGATCCAGGCCGGTGGCAATGGCCGGTCCCAGGGGACAGAAAGTATCGTGGCCCTTGGCCCGGGTCCACTGTCCGTCCTTCATCTGGAAATCGCGCGCCGAGACGTCGTTAAGGCCGGTGTAGCCGAGGACGTATTCCAGTGATTCTTCCCTGGAAACACCTTTAGCCCGTTTTCCGATAACCACGGCCAGTTCGGCTTCGAAATCAACCCGCCGGCTGTTTGCGGGCAGCAAGATACCGGCCTCGGGATCTATAATGGCCGAAGGAGGTTTTAAGAACAGCAAGGGTTCTTCGGGCAGTTCCGCGCTGGATTCCTCGGCGTGGTCTTTATAGTTGAGGCCTACGCAGACCACCTTGGATGGTTCGCAAGGGGCCAGGAAGGTGATCTGGTCTGAGGCATAAGCATTGCCGGTCTTCTCAAAGGGGCCGAAGATATCCCCGGATATTTCGGATACTGTATCCCCTTCCCACAGCCCGGTCCCGGCTTTACCATCCTCACTCTCTTTAAAGCGGACTATTCTCATCTTTCTAACTCAACAGACCGTAGTCGGCCAGGACTTTCTTAAGCTTTTCGGTATTGGCCGGTCCCATGGGATAAAGCGGCAGTCTCATCTCCGGGTCGATCATGCCCATAAAACCGAGGGCCATCTTCACCGGGATTGGATTCGTTTCCAGAAAGAGCGCCCGGAACAGGGGCTGCAGGCGAATGTTAAGCTCCTGGGCCTTGGCCAGGTCCCCGTTTAAGAAGGCGCTGGTCATTTCCAGCACTTGCCCGGGGGCCACGTTCGAAGCAACCGATATGACGCCCGTTCCGCCTACGGCCATCAAGGGCAGGGTCAAGGGATCGTCGCCGGAGATGACGTCAAAGTCCGGTCCGCAAAGCTCGATGATCTCGGTCATCTGCTGTAAATTGCCGGAGGCTTCCTTGGTGCCGACGATGTTGTCGATCCCGGCCAGCCGGGCCACGGTTTCCGGAACCATGTTCACACCGGTACGGGCCATGATGTTGTACATGATAATGGGCATGGGCACGGCTTCGGCCACGGCCTTGAAATGCTGATACAGGCCTTCCTGGGTGGGTTTATTGTAATAGGGGCAGATCATGAGGGCCGCGTCCGCGCCGGCCTCCTTGGCGTGTCTGGTCAG
>JAZGHI010000363.1:0-2569 GCA_036480955.1 Candidatus Adiutricales bacterium | reverse complement strand
GGAGGCCAACCCGCGTAAGGTAGGGGCGGTTCGCGAACCGCCCCTACTGGGAAAAATATATTTTGGTAACGCTCCTAGTATTCGTACCCCAGGCCGAACAGGGCGTGGACCGCCACATTGGGCACGCTGGCGTCGCCGTCCACGATGGGGATGGTGGCGTAAGAACCGGTCAATTTACCCTCGAGATTGATAAACAGTCCTTGATAGATAAAAAACCTCTTACCCACGGCTGCCTGGGCCGTGGCCCCGGAGAGGCGAAAGCCCTTGTCTCCGGTCGGAAGCAGGCCGTTGACCCAGGTGTTCGCTTTTCCTCGAACCCTAGTTTCGGGGTGGGTCAATACCAGACCCAGGCCGAGGTGAAAGATGAATCCCCGGTAATTCCAGGCTCGATTGAGGGTAATCTGATTATAGCCATGGGAGATCTCGAAGCGTTGGACCTCCGGCGGCCTGTTGTCCAGATAGAGCTTGTGATGGGTCATCTCAAATTCCCAGGCCCGGTTATCGGCCCAGCGCCCCAGGCGTATGGAAAAGTACGGCGACCCGGTGAATGGTCTGGTGCTGTACCTCGCGTCGAGTTTTATATCTGTCTCACCGGTCTGGCGGATAGTAAGGGGTGTGGTGAAATTGTAGGCGGAACCACCCAGAATTTCAAGAGTCCAGGAGGTTTCAGCCGCCGCGGACCAACCGGGCAGCATTATTATGGCGGCTATGAGAGATAGGAAGTACATTTTCATGTCATCGACTCCTTCGCGAGAAAGAAATTCGGCCTGCAGCGGGTGAGGGAGACCACATAACGCCGTGTAGGTTATAGGCAGACTCTAGCCGATATTTCAAGAATAAAACCTGTAAAAGCTGTATCGGCTGATAGTCCCAGGCCAGGCGAATGGAACTGGTTACGGTTATCTTACTATTACGCCGGTTCGTTTTCTTGACACCGAATAACTACTCGGTTATTCTCCGGGAATAGCCGGTGTCGGGTAAAGCGCAGAATCGGAAAACCGGTCCTGTCAGGCCGGAACGCTTCTCGATTTTTAAGCATTCAAGGTGAAGTTTTAAGGATTATATTGAAATGAAATCCTTCGTAAATAATTATAACGGAGATGTTGAAAACCGGTCCGATCAGTTTTCTCTTTTTGATTCTTTGCACAACCTGCAAGGCGAACTCACGGCCGGGCTTTCTCTTTACTGGGAAACAGCCGCCGGGATTCTTGAAGGAAGCGGGGTAAAACTGATTGAGCCGGAGCCCCGTTACTATTCGCTGGAAGCAAATTTCTTCACCACGATTTTCCTGTATTCCTTTTATAAAGCTAAAATTCCCAGTTCCCGCCGCGTCCTTTATACGGCCGTAAACCAGTGCCTGCGGGGCATGGTAACCGGATGCGACAACATCCTGGATGATGAGTATAAAAAAACGCTCGACACCGATCTTCCCGAACAAGGCACCAGGTTTCGGTCTGTTCTGGACATCATGGTCTCGGACCGCGTTCTATTCGAAATTCTTTTAAATGGTTCGGCAAGTAATGAGATAACGGACGAGCAGGCGCTGGCCGCGAGCAGGGCCTCGTTGACCGCTCTCACCAAGAGCGGAGTTCAGGAGGCTTCCGAAGAAGGCGGGATCGGCCCTAGAATCAGGCCGGAGGAGGTGCTGAGCAGTGTTCATCATTATAAGACCGGAATGCTGTTTCAGTGTCCCTGGGCCGTGCCAAAAATCATCGAAGACCTTGGGCCGGAAGTAATCGAGCCCATTACCGACGCCTTGTATCGAATCGGCATGGGGTGCCAGGTCATGGACGATATGGTCGATCTCCCGAGAGATCTTCGCGAGAAGCGTCACAACTATGTGGCCTCCCTGATCTATCACGGTTCAGACTCTCAATCACACGAGCGCCTGGAAGAGTGGGCGCGGGCTGACCACAGTGTCGGCAACGGGACGGACTTGCTCCTCGAATTCCCGAACGCCGTCCAACTCGCGTCCGAGACCGCGCTGGACTATCTTGAAAAAGGGGCTTCCACCCTTTTCACCGGCTCGGACCGGCGGATTGTACAACCGACCATCTCCTTCTTGAAAAGACGTCTCGGGGCCGATTTCTTTCTGACGGGTTGAAATCCGGGTCTTTTGGTTCCTCTGACTGACGACCTCACGGTTGACATATCCGGCCATTAGTGTCTAATTTTTTTACGCCTTCGGTCTTAACTGTCCAACAATTTGCCATATCCAGATGAAGCAGTCATTCTTTCTACTTGTGGCCTGTTCGAAAATGAATAACAATTTCAAGTTATTGAGTAGATTTATTTTTAATTTACGGCTTCGCTGGCACGGGCTTTGCCTTTAAAATGTAACGTGATATATTGAATTGTCCGAGCCTTGTTTGAGCAAAATGGATGTGGTAGAATTCAGTCAAATGTAATGTCAATGAGGTATTTGAGCTAACATCGCGGATCGCTAAGGTTTTGGAAGCCAGACAATTTGCGGGGCTTCCAGGCGGTTCATTAAACAAGCAATCTGACTGAGTTTCAATCAAACGCTTGCTATCGGATAAGGAGTCTCCCCATGTCGGATGATGAAAAA
>JAZGHI010000362.1:0-3289 GCA_036480955.1 Candidatus Adiutricales bacterium | reverse complement strand
GGATATGCGCTTTCAGTTCATCATTGTTTTTAAACGTTTCCCGGCCGCCATTAAAATACTGATCGGGATTGTCCCCGTAAATTTTCCAGACATTACGGCACGAGATTTTTATGTTCCTTCAATCCCGGGAAGGTTTATTAAATTTTGAATCGGTCATAGATTGCCGCTTATGCTTACGAACGCAAGCAGGTTTATTAGAATCATGTAAGAGGCAGGCCAAGCCTGCAATGATGTTTGGTGCTCGTTACCTAGATATCATTCGATATCTATTTCCAACGCGACTCCCTTACCCGCCGCCGTGGGCGGGCAGGCCATGTGTTATCGCCCGCCCCAACTAGTGCTTAAGGCAGGTGAAACCGGATTATTTCATGGCCTCGGCTACCCAGGGCTTCCAGATCGCCTCGTTAGCGTCAACCCATTGCTTGACCACCGCTTCCAGTTTCTTACCTTCGTGGTCAATGGCGTTCATCATGGGAATCTGGTCCTCGTTCCTGAGTTTGTAGATTTTCAGGAGCTTACGAGCCGCCGGCCATTTATCTTTCATCCCTATCCAGGCCATCTTCTTGATGTACCCACGCTCCCAGTCACAGTCATAGGTCAAATCGGGATTTATGCCAACTTTTGGATCTTCTTCGCAGCCTTTTTCGTAGGGCGGCAGTTTCACCATCTTGAGGTCGATTTCGGCCCAGAGCCAATGGGGTGACCAGAATTGGACCAGCAGTGGCGCTTTCCGGGCCATGGCCGCCTTGATTTCCGCCACCATCGCCCCTTCACTGCCGCCGGGGGCTGAGACAAAAGGCAATCCCAGCGCCTTGATACGTTTGATATTTTTGGTACCCCAGTCGGCCGGATAGTCCAGCAGCCGTCCCTTGGGAAAGGTCTCGGCTGTGGCAAAAACTTCGGCGCAGTCCTTCAACGCTTTCCAGTCCGGAAGGCCGGGGCACTTCTTCTCAGCGTATGAGGAGTAGAACCACGTCTCCACGGGATCGAGACCAAGATCACCCAGTTCCTCAACCTGGCCCGAGGCCACGGCCTTGGCATAGTGTTCGCCCATATTTGAACTCCATAGCTCAAGCGTGGCCGTGATGGTATTGTCCCGGATGGCCGTCATCTGCGGCATCATTCCGGCGGTAACATATTCAACGGTGTAGCCCATTTTTTTCAGGATCGATCCGGCTACATGTGTCGTGATATGCTGACCGGTCCATTCATTGATGGCCAGTTTTATGGGGTCCTTGGATTCCGGTACATTTCCAGCACTTACGTAAGATGAAACGCAGAATAATAGTATAATAACCGCGACGCTGAATACAATAATTTCCTTCCTGATTTTCATCATAACAATCCTCTTTCGTATATTATTTTTGTACTTAAAATTTACCCCATTTTTAAGCTATGTAGTTGATAAACTAGCGATTTCATGCCGTCAATTATGGTATGAATGACAGGAGGTTATATATTTTTTCCAATGTTCTTAGTTACTAGGGTTTTCTTCCCCGTCCGAAAACAGAGATGAGTTAACATGTTGAATTAATAATCTTTTTAATCTTTTTGTTAAATCAGACAGAGAACAAATGACGGCTTGCGGATGAGCCGTTTCCGATTATATCTTCATCTCGACCGGGTTTTCACTCGATTAAGAATAAGAAAACGTGAACTTCTAAAGAGGTATAACTCCCTTATAGATTTGATGAAATTGCTTATAAAGGTTTTTCGTTATACCCTCCCGAAATATGAATTACGCTGTTAGTCCGCCGATTATAACTGAACCTAAATATTATGTCAAATTAAAAGTCTGAAAAAATTATCTACCCTAAAATGGGCTAATATTATTCCGCGAACTTATGGGCGTGGTAAATAGTTGAAAAAATGGATACTTTGAGGGATTTTGATTGTATCAAACGGCCGTAATCTCTCTTATTCTCTGGCTAAAAAATTTCCTTTGGCCATGACATCATCCACTATCTTTTTGCCAGTCTCGAACTTCCTGACGGCCAACCGCTCTTGGAGCATCGTAAGCGCTTTTCGCATGAATTTTTTGTAGGGAGTAAATGTCGTAAAATGCCGGAAACTGGTATGCCTGTTTAGAATATTGGTTATCCTCTGGTAATTGTCCGGAGCTAGGGTGTCCACCTGGCCGGAATTCTCAGTTTTTTTGAAGATTACGTCAATATTTCCACTGTAAGGGGCAATCTGCCGCTTGTGAACCTCAAAACCCGCTTTTTGGCCGATATACTCCAGGGTTTCGGGATTAAAGGTATAATGATGAGCCGAATGGTACCTGTTTTTGGGGTCTTGCCAAAGATTCTCGGCATTGGGCACTTCGATGGCCAGAAAACCGTCATCCTTTAAAAGGGCGGCAATTTTCCTCAGGATTCCCAACGGATCGTACAGATGTTCCAGCACATGGTGAAGTGTTATTAAATCGTACTTGGTCGAATCCTCGATATCCTGAATAAATCCGACTTGAACGGGAACTCGCAGTTCGTCGATGGAGTATTTGGCATACCCTTCGTTTGGTTCCAGGCCGGCCGCGTTCAAGCCCATTTTACGCAGCACGTATACAAATACTCCAGCCCCCGATCCGATATCCAGAATGGCGGAATTTTTATCCAGGACCTCGGATAAAAAACCGTACCTCAGGAGAGCGCTATGAGCGTCCCGGTAGATGTGTTTAAGGGCGGGCTGGTAGACACCCTTATATTCCTGCCGGTAATCACAGGAATAGTATGCCCTGATCTCGCCTTCAGTGGGACGGGGATCACTCCATATCAGACCGCAGCTCAGGCAGATTACGGTCCTGAGATAATCTCCTTTCCGGTCTTTCAGGCTAAGCTCCTCCACCATCCCGGAACCGCAAATGTTGCAGGGAATGGGGCAGGAGGCCGGGCTTTCATCTTTGAGGGTAACCATAATTATACCGTTTGTACACTTCCGGGCAAAGTTTTGCCAGTGTGTTCTTCAAAAACCCGCGCCTTTACCACAGGATACTATCTCTTTCACAAATTTGTCTCCGTTACTTATAAATACATAACAACAACAACTAGTTAATTGTTATAAAAGGCCAATCAATACTCTCAAATGTCGGTAGAAAAGTCAAATTCATTAACAGGCCGCCAAAATCGACTTTTTTTTTGGACAGCAATGAGCTGGAATATAACTTTAGGAGCGCTCCCGCTCATCAACTGAAATCACCACAACTTCCCCCCTCCGTCATTCCGGGCAAATTGTTTACTGCGTAAACAATTTGCCCGGAATGACGGAGGGGGGAAGTTGTGGTGATTTCAGT
>JAZGHI010000361.1:0-4455 GCA_036480955.1 Candidatus Adiutricales bacterium | reverse complement strand
CTTTTACTTAAGCTAGATCTGGTTTTCAATTTTTTATCCGGGCTTCTATTAAAACGAAAATTTATGATGACCGCACTGGCACGACATGCCGTCCCTCATGTCGATCTCACAGTTTCTCATACGCGCCCCTTCCTCAATTTCTTCCCGGACACCCTCCATGATGTCCCAATGGCCGAAAGCGGTCTCCAGGTGTTCTTCTGATTCCAAACCCTGGCGTTCCCTAATCAACTGAGGAAGGTCCGTGTCGTCTGTTATTGAATCTATACTTATGCAGTAACCCCATTGGTCGAAGTTGATGAGATATTTATCCATTTCAATATTCCTGCCTTGTAGTTAATGGGTCTCGATCATACTGAAAAAGCTGAACAACCTTGCTTCGTAGTTTGTATTACAAATAACCTCGGGAGCAAAGCTTTAGGGTATGACTTCGTCTTCTTTGAATTGTTCTATTTCTTCCCAAGAATAACCACTCTCCATGAGGACTTCTTCGGTATGCTGGCTGAATTCCGGGGCCGGGAGCCTGATCGTAGCCGGGGTTTCGCTCAAATTTACCGGACTGGCCATGATCTTCATCGGCCCATAACTGGGATGGTCGTAGGAGAGAAAGAAATCATTGGCCACGGCCTGTGGATCGCTGATGACGTCAACCAGGTTTTGCATCGGGGCGGCCGGCAAATCCGAGATAAGCGGCATCCATTCGGCTAGGGTCTTGCTCAAAAAAGCTTCTTTAAAAATATAATAAAGCTCTTTACAATTTTCGGCCCGGCTCTCGATTGTGGCAAACCTGGGATCATGCTCCAGATCCTCGAGTTCCAGAATTTTACAGAATTTGGCCCAATAGCGCTCCGCCTGGAGTGCGTTAAAGCGAATGACTTTTCCGTCTTTGGTTTCGTAATTATTGGCCATGGCGTTTGGCATCCGTTCTCTGTAGAAATCATAGAGCCGTTCGATGGCTTCCTGGGCCTCGGTTCTCAATTTTTCACGCAGTTCTTTTTCTTCCTCCGGCCCTTGAAAGGCTTGGACCACGTACTCTTGAATATCCTGTCCAGTAGCCAGAGCGCAGGCCATGTCAAAGGTGAGTTGATAGAGTCCCACGTTCAGCAGCGATATATCCACTTCCTGGCCTTTTCCATTTCGATCCCGGGCGTATAAGGCAGTCATGATGCCAAAAGCCAATCCAAGGCCCGCTACGTTATCTCCAAAGGCCGGGCGGGGATTGGGGCCGGACATACCGGGAATGGTCAACATATGGTTCACCCCGGATCGAGCCCAATACACGGTAGTGTCGTAAGCGGGCATGTCGTTGTGCGGCCCTTTCATGCCGTGTCCGGTAACCGAACCGTATATTAACCGTGGATTGATTTTTATTAAATCCTCGTACCGTACGCCAAGCTTTTCGCGCTCGGACAACCTCAGATTGGTGACGAACACGTCTGCGTTTTCAGTCAGTCTGTATATTATTTTTCGGCCTCCCTCTTTGGACAGGTCGATGGCCACGCCTTTTTTGTTGCGGTTAAACGCCTCCCAATTATAGGGCAGGTCTGATGGTACCCCGGCCGGACCGCCTCCGTGGCCGGCCTGCAGGTTCCGCCAGGAGTCCCCGGTCTGTGCGTTCTCGATGTGGATGACGTCCGCACCGAAATCGGCCAGATGCCGGGCGCACATAGGTACCGCGGCTACTTGCGCCACGTCGATAACCTTAAGTCCCTCTAGTGCCATGGTCATGAAATAACTTCTCCTTAAATTTGTCAGTTACAGTTTTTGATGTATCTCCGTATAAGTATGCGGCCACCCGAGGCCGCTGTTAAATCTCTCTCAGGATCATCAAGGATCTTTAGCTTCGGTTAAATTTATGTCTTCTTCAGCCTCAAGGCAAAGATAAAAAATTATGGCACGTTTCTTTCACCCTAACGCCTGCCGCTCGCTCTGCTTGCCCGTAGTTCGTCAGGGGGTGGAAATGGATGTTTCCTTGCAGGTTAAAAATTCCAATAATGCCGGCTGACCATCTTCAGTAGCCTCGATGCCTCTCTTTATAGCGGGGATAATTTCCGCCGGATCCGTGACCCGTTCTCCATATCCGCCGAAGGCTTTGGCCATATCTGAATAATTTCCCGAGATGTCCGTGCTGCGGTATTTTTCAGTCGAGACGGGCATGATGGGTATTTCAATGGCCATGGAAAAATTGTTCATCAGGATAGAGAGAATGGGGATGCGTTCCCGAACCGCCGTCTCAAAATCCATTCCCGTCATACCGATGGCCGCGTCTCCCCAAACATTGACGCAAAGCTTGTCGGGGTGGATCAATTTCGCCCCCATGGCCAGGCCAAGGCCGCTCCCCAACTGCGTGGTCTTTCCCCAACCGATATAACTGAGAGGGACCGTACTTTCCCAGAAGGGAGACATTTGATCACGGGGACTCCCCGCGTCGTGGGTAATGATGGTGTTTTCCCTGTCAACGGTATGCATGAGGTCCCAAATCACCCGGTAAGGATTGATTGGAGTCTCATCCGAAGTCAGTTTGGGCATCCACTCAGCCAGCCAGCCCTTTTTAATTTCTCTGATTTCCTCAGCCACTTTATCCCGGCGGGAGTCCGCTTTTTCTTTGTTCTGATTTTTTAACGCCTTCAGCAGCGCTTGCAAAGTTAATTTAGCATCGCCGATGAGCCCATACTGTGCCGGTACGTCTTTATTGAAATCCATAGGATCCACGGTGGCGTGGATGATGGTTTTACCTCTGGGCATGGCTACACCGAAAGCGGTATAGGCGAAGCTGCATCCCAGGCCAAAGATCAGGTCGGCCTTATCCAGGAATTCTCTGACCGCCTTTGGATTTGAACGGCCGCCGGAACCCAGCGACAAGGTATGATTTTCCGGGAAAGCGCTCTTGCCTTCCAAGCTGGTGGTGACAGGGATATTCCATGTTTCGGCCAGTTCCTTCAGTTCGGCCCAGGCTTGAGCGTAGTGCACGCCCTGCCCGGCATAGATGACGGGACGTTCTGAATTAGCCAAAACCTCTGCGGTTTCTCTGACCGCTTCAGGATCCGGAGCGGTGCGCGTCTTTGGTGGCGGCACATGTTCCCAAGATTCGGGGACTTCTTCACGGAAAACATCACCAGGTATCTCTATCAGAACAGGTCCCGGCCGGCCGTTGCGGACCTGGGAGAAGGCACGGCGCATTACTTCGGGAATGGCCCGTCCCATGGTCAACGGTTCGCACCACTTGGTAATGTTTTTGAAGTTTTGAGAGGAATTAAAATTCGGATAGTAATTCATCAAACGTCTCGGGTACCCGGATGGCATTACCAGAATAGGTGATGATTCACTGTAGGCCTGGGCCACACCGCCAAAGGCGTTTTCAGCTCCAGGACCGTTCTGCATTACAAATACGCCGATGCGATTCCCTGAGGAGAGCCTGCTTACGGCGTCGGCCATGTGCAGTCCTGTTCGTTCCTGCCGCACAATTATGGTTCGTATATCGGCCACAGCCGCTGCCTCAAAAAGTGGATTTACAGGATACCCGATAATGAATTCGACTCCTTCTTTTTTCAATGTTTGGGCAATTGCTTGCGCGACTCTCATTCTGATTCCTCCATTCGAGATAATTCTAACATGATCGAAACAAGGCGAATAATAATTAGATACTAAGGGTTAACGATTCGGGCCTCGTTCCATGGGATAAGGCTGCCACCTTTCCAGGGGAACCCGTGGCAGCACCATAGGATTCACACAGCTTCTTGGCCAGCGTCCGGTCAGGGCCAGGGCCACCTCACGGCCTACCCGCCGCCTTGTCTCCGGCCACATTCTGGCTGTGGCCGATGCCACGTGCGGCGTAATAATAACATTGGCCATCTTCAAAAGAGGGTTGTCCGGGTCCGGCGGTTCTGTCTCCAGAACATCCAGTCCGGCCGCCGCTATTTCCCCGCTTTGCAGGGCCTCGATAAGAGCTGACTCATCGATGGTAGGACCTCGTCCTGTGTTGATTATAACGGCCGTGTTTTTCATGGCCTTGAAATCTTCCGTGGACAGCATGTGGTAGGTTTCTTCATTCAGCGGCGGATGCATGGATATGTAATCGGAGCGCTTAAGTAATTCTCTTAACGACACGGGTTCAACACCTTCTCCGGTCATCTTGAGTTCTGTCACGTACGGATCATGGGCGATTATGTGGAGCCCAAAGGGTTTGGCCCGGCGGGCCACGGCCCGAGCCACGTTACCGAAGGAAATCAAGCCCAGAGTCTGTCCCCACAATCTGGGTATCTGGGTAAGTATGGGTCTGCCTTTAAACCACTCTCCGCTGCAAACCAGCTGGTCTTCTTCTTTAACCCTGCGGGCCACAGCTAGAATGAGCATGAGCGCGTGATCGGCGACTTCTTCAATAAATATGTCCGGAGTATTTGTGACTACGATACCGGCTTCAGTGGCGGCTTCAACATCAACCATATCGACCCCGACGCT
>JAZGHI010000360.1:0-5494 GCA_036480955.1 Candidatus Adiutricales bacterium | reverse complement strand
TATGTCGAAGATCCGGATTTTTATCTCGTAAGCGAAGAAGTTGACCTGGAAAACGGTAAAATCTGGCACGTCGCGGCCGAGGACGCCATTTTCAGGAAGAGAGGTATCGAGTTCGTGGACGGCTCGGCCCCCGGCTTCGCCGCTATTGTTGGCGCGGCTCCCAATCCTGAGATTGCCAAGCAAATAGCCGAAGAATACCAGCAGCGTAATCTATATGTATTCATGTGCGCCAACCAAGGCGGGACGACCTTTTCTGAACAGTTGATCGAGGCTGGAGTACAAATAGGCTGGAACACGCGCCTGGTGCCCTTCGGTCCCGACATCTCCGCGGCTGTCTTCGCCCTGGGTTTCGCCAATAGGGCGGCCATGGCCTTTGGTGGGGTTCAACCCGGTGATTACCAACGCCTGCTTTTATATAACAAGGACCGCATTTTCGCCTTTGTCAACGCACTGGGCGAGGTGGGGGCCGAATGGGCGGCGAACGCGGCCGGCTGCGTCAACTGGGGTTTCCCGACTATCGCTGACACGGACATCCCGGAAATCCTGCCCTTTGGTGTATGTACCTACGAGCACGTGGTAGCCAATGTGCCATATGACGAGATGGTCACAAAATCCGTCGAGATCCGGGGTCTGAAGACCACGGTTTCCGAAGTGGATATCCCCCTCTCATACGGCCCGGCCTTTGAGGGTGAACGAATCCGCAAAGATGATCTTTACCTCGAAATCGGCGGTGGCCGGACCAGATGCGTCGAGCTGGTCCAGATGGCCGACATGAACGACGTTGAGGACGGAAAAATCGAGCTGATAGGGCCGGACATCCCGGATATGAAGCAAGGCGACCGGCTGCCCCTGGCTATTACCGCTCAGGTAGCCGGCCGAAAATTCCAGGAGGATTTCGAGCCTATTCTGGAAAGACAGATTCACCATCTGATAAACTATGCCCAGGGTGTTATGCACATAGGGCAGAGGGATATCTCCTGGATACGTATCGGTAGCGCCGCCGTGGAGAAGGGCTTCAACCTGAAGCACATAGGCACCATCCTGCATGCCAAGCTTCATCAGGATTTCGGCGCGGTTTTTGACAAGATCCAGGTCAGACTGTACACGGAGGAGAAAAAGGTCGAGGAGATAACGAAGCAGGCCCGGAAGATTTACCGCACCCGTGACACTCGCGTCGAGAATATGACCGACGAGGCGGAAGAGATATACTACTCCTGCACCCTCTGCCAGAGTTTCGCGCCGAATCATGTGTGTGTGATCAGCCCTGAACGCACGGGACTCTGTGGGGCCTACAACTGGATGGACTGTAAGGCCTCTTTTGAGATCAATCCAACTGGTCCGAATCAGCCGGTCCCCAAGGGAGAGACCATCGACGCCAAACTGGGTCAGTGGAAAGGGGTTAACGACTTCCTTTACCAGGCTTCACGACAGGCCTTGGACCACTATAATTTCTACAGTATTGTAAATGATCCCATGACAACCTGCGGCTGCTGTGAATGTATCGCCGCGCTCCTGCCGTCCTGCAATGGAATTATGACCGTGCATCGTGATTATACCGGTGACACTCCCTGCGGGATGAAGTTCAGCACACTGGCCGGTACAATCGGCGGCGGGCAGTCATCGCCCGGTTTTGTCGGGCACGGCAAGTTCAACACCACGCAGGCGAAATACATTTCCGGCGACGGCGGATTGCTGCGTATGGTCTGGATGCCGAAAGCCCTGAAAGAAGAACTCAGGGAAGGCCTGGAAAAGCGAGGCGAAGAGTTAGGCTGCCCGGACTTGTTAGACCGGATTGCCGACGAGACCGTGGGCGTTACCGAGGAAGAGATACTGCCTTTCCTCCAGGAAAAGGACCATCCGGCCTTGAAGATGGACTCCATTATCGGTTAATTGGCATACTTGAGGTTCCCGGCAGATTGAGCCGGGAACCTTTTCATAAATTGTCTTTTTTAATAAGCCGAAAGGGATCATTTCGCGGGCTATAATTTGGGAATGTAAACCCGAAGTGATAAAAGTTTAAAAAATTCGACTAAGGAGTAGAGAATGGCTCTGACGGGAATTCAAATATTCAAACTACTGCCCAAAACCAACTGCAAGGAGTGCGGGGTACCGACCTGTCTGGCGTTCGCCATGAACCTTGCCTCCGGCAAGGCCGAATTGGACGCCTGCCCGTATGTGTCCGACGAGTCCCGCGAAATCCTGGCCGAGGCCTCGGCCCCGCCGATCCGTCCGCTGACGGTTGGTTATGGTGACACAGCGCTCAAAATGGGCGGCGAAACGGTTCTGTTCCGGCACGAAAAGACCTTCGTCAGCCCGCCCGGGCTCGCGGCCATGATCACCGACGATACGGAACCGGCCGTGATCGAGGAAAAATGCCGGCGGTACATGGCTTACCAGTATGAACGCGTTGGACTGAATCTACGGCCGGAACTGATAGCGCTCAAGGCTACCAACGGGGACGGCGCCAGATTCGCGGCCGCGGCCAAGATCATAAAGGAAAAGAGTGACTTAAGTATGGTCTTGCTGAGTGAAGACCCGGCAGTCATGAAAGCGGCACTGGACGTGGTCGGGGATACTAACCCGCTCATTTATTCCGCCACCGAATCCAACCTGGCGGACATGGGTAATCTGGCTTTGGAAGCGGGGGTCCCGATAGCGGTAAAGGCTGAAAATATTGAGGGCCTGCTGCCCATGGTTGACAAATTGACCGAGATGGGCATCAAAGACATAGTCCTGGACAGCGGGGCGCGAACCGTTAAGCAATCTTTCGAGGATTCAATAGCCATCCGCCGCGCGGCCTTGATTAAGCAAAATCGAACCCTGGGTTTTCCGACCATAACCTTCCCCTGCGAGATGACCGACAATCTGGCCATGCAGACGACCATTGCCGCCGGATTAATCGCCAAATACGCGGGTATGGTGGTCCTGTCAGACTTCGAGGGCTCTTCGGTCTTTCCGCTTCTGCTCGAAAGATTAAACGTCTTTACCGACCCGCAGAGACCGATGACTCAATCCCAAGGGATCTATGAGATTAATGGTCCGGACGAAAATTCTCCGGTGCTGGTGACTTCGAATTTCTCCCTTACCTACTTTATCGTGGCCGGGGAAATCGAAGCCAGCCGAGTTCCAACCTGGCTGGCCGTCATGGACACCGAAGGCCTGTCTGTTCTGACCGCCTGGGCGGCAGGTAAATTCGCGGGCGACGTAGTGGGCATGTTTATCAAAAAGAGCGGGCTTTCGGATAAGATAAAACATTCCAACCTGGTCATTCCGGGATACGCCGCGGCTATTCTCGGCGATCTGGAGGAGGAACTGCCCGGGTGGAATGTAACCATCGGTCCGAGGGAAGCCGCCCATATCCCCAAGTTTCTCAAGGAATATAAGGTCGCCGCCTAGAAATCAGGACTGCCCTTTTAAGGAGTGAAGATATGCCCGACAACAAATTCATGAAAACCATTGGTGAGAATCTGAACGTTATAAACACACAGATCGGAAAGGCGTTCAAAGAAAGAGACCCGCAACCCCTCAGAGAAACGGCCGAACAGCTCACGGCCAAGGAGGTTGATTTCATCGATATAAACCTTGGCCCGGCCAGAAAACAGGGTGACGAACTTATGGCCTGGATCATCGAAACGGTCCAGGAAGTAACGGATACTCCCCTGTCACTGGATACTTCCAATATAGAGGCCATCGCCGCCGGTGTGAAGGTCTGCAAGCAGAAGCCATTAATAAACTCTATCATGTGCCGTCCGGAGCGATACGAGAGGATGCTCCCCATAGCCGCCGAGTCCGGGGCTATGATAATCGCCCTGTTATGGGGTCCTGAGGGCCTGCCCCGGGACGAGAACGAGCGGGCTAACCTGGCCACCGAGCTTTTATTCGCGGCCATTTCCCAAGGCGTCGCCATGGGGGATATCTACGTCGACCCTATCCTTACCCCGGTGAATATTCAGCAGGAACAGTTGATGAGCAGCCTCACTTTCATGGAAATGCTGCCGGATATAGCGGCGGCCATCGATCCTGAAGGGGGTCCGATTCTTTCTACTTGCGGTTTATCCAACTCCTCCAACGGCGTGCCGGACGAATTGCGGCCCATTATAAACCAGACCTACATGATAATGCTCCAGCGCCACGGTATGTATTCCTGCATCGTGGACGGCTTTGACGACACCATCATGTCGATCTGCCGCGGCGAGCGGCAGGATATCGTGGACTTGGTGTATGGAGTGATGGATGGTCAGGAATACGAATATTCTACAATGGAAAAAGAGGCGGTGGATTACATCAAGACGGCCAGGGTCATCATGGGCCAAAGCCTGTTTTCAGACTCCTGGCTCGAGGTATAACCGGCCTTATACCGCCTCAATAAGAGAGACATAAAAATAAAAGCCTCGCGGGCATTCCCCGTGGGGCTTTTTTATGGCGCGCCCGGAAGGGCGCGCTCATTTGGAGGCTAAGCTCCTAATTCTAGTCCTCGTGATAGACTACGATCAGGGCCTGGGCTGGTTCGTCGCTTAGACAGCGGAATGAATGGGAGATATCCGATTCAAAGTAAAGAGTATCTCCCGCGTCGAGCCTAAGGACTTGGTCCTTGGTTCGAAATTCCAGGCTCCCGGATGAGAGATAGACGAATTCTTCTCCCTCGTGAGAGAAAAACTGCATGTCCTGTATGTCGGTGACCTCAAAGGTCACCCAAAACGGCTCCATGTGTTTGCGCGCTTTCTTGGTTTCAAGAGAGAAATAAGAATAGCCGACTTCATCCTTTGAGGAGTGGTGCTGCCGTAAAACGGTTTTTCGCTCGTTTTTTCGGGTTATGACCACTCGATCTTTTGTGTCTTCATCCTGGAAAAAATATCCCATCCCCACTTCCAGGGCCCGGGAGAGTTTAAGCAGGGTGGCCACCGGAGGAACTACCCGGTTATTCTCAATCTGAGAGATAAGTGGCTTGGAGAGCCCGGTTTTATCCGACAGGTCCTGAAGGGTATAGTTTTTATCAAGACGCAGGTTTTTTATTTTCCCCCCTATTTCGAGGGCCATCACATCGACGTTCCTAACCTTGCTCATATCTTTGCACCGATAAAAATAGTTGATGTTTCAGTCAGTTGTGCGAGTCGGGAGGTGCGCTCTCATAGCTCCTTTTTTGGTCTCAATCCTGTACCGTATTTAACTTTATTTCTTTTTTAATATAAAATCAAAAACTTTTTACACGGGTATTCCAGTCGTAATTTTAGATTACCGATCACAAATACCTTGTTGACTAAACAGGCCATTATGCTTAAACTTATAAATCAGACTTTTTGCCTGACCGGAGGTGGGCGGGCGGTACTGGTCCTGGATGCTGAACCGCGGTTACATTAAAAGTATAGGGCCATATACGTCAATCGAGGCCTTGAATCCGGTCAGTTGAGATTTTTTTCGGGTAATAAACTATTTGTGAACCAGACCATATAGAGCTGGTAGCTCACAGGGTAGCTGAAACCTATTTCGGTTTGAG
>JAZGHI010000359.1:0-2135 GCA_036480955.1 Candidatus Adiutricales bacterium | reverse complement strand
CAAGTCCGGAATGACGAATGTAATCTTTACAATCCCTGTCAATTAACGACAACCTGAATTTCTGGCTCCAGAGTGAATCTTTTAAAATCAAATAGTTACAGCGTTAATTATGGCAATATCAGTTTGTTTTAGACAGCAATCCTTTCAGATGAAATATGGAACCGCGGCCTGAATTCTATTAAAATGCTCTTGCCTTCAAAGTAAATATACCGCAAAAATAATAGGCGTACGGCCAGGCAATTTGAAAAATTCGCATTCATAATACATTATATAAGCATGCCCATCGGCTAACAAGGCGTGGTCAGCCGCCATCAATACTGAGCCGAAAGGGATTACGAATGGTTGAAAAAGTCATTATCATGGGTGCGGCTGGGCGGGATTTCCATAATTTTAACGTCTACTTCCGTGATAACCCCCGCTACCGGGTGATTGGGTTTACCGCGGCACAGATTCCGGACATCGAAGGAAGGCTCTACCCGCCGGAGCTTGCGGGTGAATTCTATCCCAAAGGGGTGCCCATTTACCCCGAGGACAGCCTGGCCCATCTGATTCGAGAGCACAAAGTGGATCTGGTAGTCTTTTCCTACAGTGATATTCCCCACGTGGAGCTTATGCACAAAGCCTCACGTATTATGGCCGAGGGCGCGGATTTTATTCTCATCGGCGCCTCTTACACTATGCTTAAATCCAGAAAAACCGTGGTATCCGTCTGCGCGGTGCGCACGGGCTGCGGGAAATCTCAGACCACACGAAAGGTGTGCGAGATACTCAAACGTGACGGCCGGAAAGTTATAGCGGTTCGTCACCCCATGCCTTACGGAGATTTAACGGAACAGGCTGTTCAGCGGTTTTCAACATACGAAGATTTCAAAAAGCATAAATGCACCATCGAGGAACGGGAGGAGTATGAACCTCTGGTGGATCAGGGCATTGCGGTTTACGCCGGGATAGATTACGGCCGGATACTCGAAAACGCGGAACAGGAAGCCGATGTGATTGTCTGGGACGGAGGCAACAACGACACACCGTTCTTTCAACCTGACGTGCACATTGTACTGTTTGACCCCCATCGGGCCGGGCATGAATTGCTCTACTATCCGGGAGAGACCAACCTGCTGATGGCCGACATCGCCGTTATAAATAAGATGGACACGGCCACGATCGACAAAGTGGAAATGGTTCGCGAGAACATCAGACGATTCGCACCCGAAGCCGACATAATAATGGCCGAATCTCCGGTTCGGGTAAGCCGCCCGGACCTCATTCAGGGGAAGCGTGTCCTGGTGGTAGAGGACGGTCCTACTTTGACCCATGGCGGCATGTCTTTCGGAGCGGGTGTAATTGCCGCCAAAGAATACGGTGCTTATGAGTTGGTTGATCCTCGTCCCACCGCGGTGGGGACCATTTCGGAAACATTAAATCTTTACTCTCACCTGGGACCTGTGCTTCCGGCCATGGGATACAGCCGGGAGCAAATCGAGGACCTGAAACAGACTATTAACCGGACGGATTGCGATCTAGTCCTTTTCGCTACCCCCATCCATTTGACCAGGATTATTTCCATGGACAAGCCGTCATTGCGCGTCACCTACGAATATAAGGACTATGGGCGGCCTACACTGGAAGAAACGCTGTTGAATCGACTGAGCAAACAGGAAGAAAGAGCAAATTCCTGAAAAGGAATCGAGAATTTTCATGGCCGATAAAGCAGATAAGGATATTCTTCTGGTAGCCCTGGGAGGCAACGCGCTCATCGGCAAAGACCAGACCGGCACTATCGAGGAGCAGTTTGCAAACTTGCGTGTTCCTATCCGGCAGATCGCCCGTTTATCAAAGGATTATAGAATCATTATCACCTTTGGTAACGGGCCGCAGGTTGGAGACCTGTTACTTAAGCAGGAATGCTGTCCCGATGTTCCTCAGCTGCCATTGGAGATCCTGGTTGCCCAAACACAGGGCCAGATCGGTTACATGATTGAATCTACCCTGGATAGCGAGCTGATGAGAATAGGATTACGCGCCGAGCCGGGTCTGGTCAGTCTGCTCAGCTATGTTGTCGTGGATGAAAATGACCCGGCCTTTAAAGAACCGGACAAGCCCATTGGACCTGTCTTTTCCGCTGACCAGGCCGGCTC
>JAZGHI010000358.1:0-4039 GCA_036480955.1 Candidatus Adiutricales bacterium | reverse complement strand
AGTGGCAGCTCAAAATTCGAGCGCGACTAAATTCAGATGGCCGAAGGCCATATGAATATTCCTGAGAAAGAAACCTTCGGTTTCTTTGATGAGTTGGGCCAAAGGACGAAGTTTTACAGAGGTCTCAATTATATAAGTTCAATCTATAACTCCTTTATCTTGCAGAATCGGAACTTTCGGTGTAGTCTCGTTTTATTTACAAGTGGGCGGCTATGAATTAAGGAGGTATCCATGGGTGTGGAATCATCATTTGGCCTAATCGGCGGAGGAAATATGGGCGAAGCCTTGATAAAAGGGCTTATTCAGAGCAGGCAGCGCCGGCCGGATCAAATAAGTGTATCCGAGCCATTGGAGCCGCGCCGGGAATACTTGCGTAAGGAATACCAGATATCAGTCGCCGGGGACAACCAGGCCCTCGTGAAAGAGGCTGACAATATTATATTGGCTATCAAGCCCCAGATCATGGGCAGAGTATTGGATGATATTAAACCTGTGGTGACCCCGGATCATCTGGTAATCTCCATTGCCGCGGGTGTGAGTCTGGCTACTATCCAAGGTGGCTTACCGGAAAAGATCCCTGTCATCAGGACGATGCCTAATACCCCGGCCCTGGTCTTGGCCGGAGCCGCGGCCATGGCCCCAGGCGAATACGCCGGTCCCGAACACATGGAAACGGCCCGTGGCCTTTTCGAGGCCGTGGGCCTTGCGGTCGAGGTCGAGGAAAAGCATCTGGATGCCGTTACCGGCTTGTCGGGCAGCGGTCCGGCTTATGTATTTGTATTTTTAGAGGCCCTGACCGACGCCGGGGTGCTGATGGGTTTGACGCGCCAGGATGCCCTTAAATTAGCCGCACAGACTATTTTAGGCTCGGTCCAACTCGCCATGGAAACGGGCAAGCACACCGGCCAGCTAAAAGACATGGTTACGTCTCCCGGTGGAACGACCATCGCCGGGTTGAATGTTCTGGAAGTGGGCGGCTTCAGGGGTTTGATCATGGAGGCGGTTAAAGCCGCCACGAACCGGTCTGTGGAATTAGGCCGCAAGTAAACCGGGATCATTTTTTAAACCCTGAAGACTAGAGCGTTTGTCATATTAATGTTTTGTTTTGGCCATTGATAACATGAAAACTATATCGGTCAATCGTCCCTCTACATCCAGACAAACGCTAAAACATCATGTAATTGCCTTTAGTTACATGTCTCCGGTATTAGTCGAAAGCATAATCGCCCCTTTTGCTGGAAACAGAACATATTTTTGGCAATTACTATAACCTTAAGGCTCGGGCTGAAAATATTCATTAAGTCGGATCTTGTAACCTTTTCCATGGATTTTACGACCTTTTTTTACGAAGGGCAGATAGCCTAGTGGTGTACTTCGATCAATCCGAGTCCAGAGTATTCGGGAGATACTTGATTAGTGTTTTATCGGGATCATGGTTACGGCCCTTGTTTGGTTTCAAAATTAGTCTGGCACCACCCGGCTTAACCAACTTCTGCGGCGTCCCAAGTTAGGGAGGGACGATGGCGAGGTCTGTTTCTTCTAAGCAAAATTCGGCCGACTTGAAAAGGGATCTTGAGGTAATAGAAAGTGTTCTGGCGGGTAATGTCAATGAATTCGAAGTGTTACTGGAAAAGTATCAGGCTTACGTTTTTACCATTGTATCCAGGCACGTGCCATACGATCAGGTGGAGGAAGTGGCCCATGATACATTTATCCAGGCCTACAAATCCCTGCCCACTTTCGCCGCCCAAAGCCCTTTTCGGTTTTGGCTGTCAAAAATCGCGGTAAGGAGTTGTTATAATTTTTGGCGTGTCCAGTATAAGATAAAAGAAGTTCCGTCAAGCAGCTTCAGTCGTGATTCCCGCAACTGGCTGGATGAGGTCATGACTGAACCCTCACTGGAATCTTTTGAGAGAGAAGCCGAGAGGCAGGAGGCTAAAGACCTCCTTGACTGGGCCTTGAACAAAGTGTCTGCCGCGGACCGGATGGTCATAAACCTGATCCACCTGGAGGGGCTTTCGATGAAGGAAGCCGCCGACCAGTTGGCGTGGAGCGTGGCCAAAGTTAAAGTTCGCGCGCATAGGGCCAGAAAAAAACTTCACAAACTCATCGAGAAGCTTATCCGTGATGAGGTGTAAATAATGAAAAATGACCAGAATTTGATTGAAAAGGTAGAGCGGCTCTTCATCGCCTCCTACCGGAAACAGCCTGCGGTTCCGGCTGGTCTCGGATGGCAGGCAAAGGTGATGAACCAGATCCATGAACTCGAATCGATTCGGGACGGAGTGCTCAGCCAGATTGGGATGGAAAAGAATATATGGCGTTTTGCCGTGGCAACCGGTCTGGCAGCTCTGGTTATGACCGTTTATATGATAAACACCGGCCTGATCCCGGAGAATGAAATCCTGAGAGTATTGATGGATTATCCCGAAGAATACGTCGTCTCTCAATCATTCGGTTTTTAACCGCTTTACAAAGTTACGGGCAAGACCATGAAAAAGTGGCAGATATGGACCTCGCTGGTGATCCTGTTTTTGGCTGGGATTCTTATCGGTTTTTTTGGAGGCGGTTTGGCCACTAAGCGGTTGGTAGCAAAGAGCCTGGATGCGGACCCCGGAGCCCGGGAACGTCATATTACCAGGTGGCTGACCAGGAAATTGGATTTAACTGATGAACAGCAGGTGGAGATAAGGAAAATAGTGAGAAAGAGTCAGGCTGAAACCCGGCGCATCTGGGCGGAAAATCTACCAAAGCTGAGAAAATTGCGCGCTTCCGATACGGCTTCCATTAAGAAGGTTCTCTTACCGGAGCAGAAGGAGAAATATGAAAAGCTCATTAAGAAGATAAGAGAGCGGCGTAAGGTTCGGAGGGAAAAGAGGCTCAACGGGGGTACCTAAATATTTCAGGTTATTGTTGAGGTACGGTTTTATTAACTCAGCATCAGATCTGGATTTGAAGGACCGGGAGTAAAAAGGATAGTGTAACAGATGGATGAAAGGTATCCGCATCTTTCACCTGAGCTGAGTGTAAATTAATTAACAAAGAACCGAAACTTTCAAAAACATATCGGGCTTTCCGCGACGAGGGGAAGTATCAATCAGTTCGGGAGGTTTTTATGAAAAAAATAAGAATCATCGGCCTGCTCGTGGTGGTGGTTGTGGCCGCGGTCCTTGTGTTCTATTTCCGCGATAGCGGGGAGGCTTCCAAACAGCAGTACAAGATCGGGAAGGTGGCCAAGGGTAAAATACTGGCCATCGTTTCCTCAACGGGAACGGTTCATCCTTTAAACACCGTTAAATTGGGCAGTCAAATTTCCGGGAACATTAAGGAAATATATGTGGATTTCAACTCGGAGGTAAAAAAGGGCCAGGTAATCGCCCGAATCGATCCGGCCATTCACGCCGCTCAAGTGGAACAGGCCAAGGCCCAGCTTTTAAAGACCGAGACAGCGCTTCTTGAAAAAAAGACGGACATTCTAGCGGCCAGGGCTGGGGTGCAGAGCGCTCGGGCCAGCCTTAATTCGGCCAAGGCCACGCTTAAACAAAACGAACTCCAACACAAGCGGTTGTCACGTCTGGTGGGAAGAGAGACCATTGCCAAATCTGAGTATGACGCCATTCTCGCTAAACGGGACACGTCGAAGGGGGCGCTGGAAGTAACCGAGGCTAAACTCGAAAGCGCCAAGGCCCAATTGCAAAGGGTGATCGCTCAGGAAAAGGGCGTACGGGCCCAGATAACGGAGAGAAAAGCAGCTCTTCGCCTGGCCGAAATCAGGCTGAATTACTGCACCATAATCTCGCCCATAGATGGCGTGGTCACCTACAGGTCCGCCGATGTGGGTCAGACCGTGGCCTCCACACTCCAGGCTCCGGTTCTCTTCCATATAGCCGAGGACCTGAAAAAAATGCAGGTTGTGATGGATGTGAGTGAAGCGGACGTGGGGAGGATAAAATCCGGGCAGGGCGTCGAATTCACGGTGGACGCCTACACGGACAGAAAGTTTAAGGCCGAAGTGAACCAGGTCAGATATTACGCCACC
>JAZGHI010000357.1:0-3590 GCA_036480955.1 Candidatus Adiutricales bacterium | reverse complement strand
CAGTTTCAGGCCAGGTGTATGCATGATATGGGTTTCCGGACATTGAGAATGCTCGGCGCCAAGTTTGATATACCCGCCTATGGCCATCAGGAAGACCAAAGGGAGGTTCACCAATCCCCCGTGTAGAAATCTCCACTTAGCCGCTTTAAGGAAAATCTCATCCGCGGCCACGAACATGAAGTCACCGAACATGATCTCGGCCACGGGCCGGTAGCCGGCCATGGACGACCCCACGGCCGCGCCGGCAATGGCCGTTTCAGCCAGGGGTGTGTCCATTACCCTATCCTTACCAAAGCGGTCTATCAATCCGGAGGTTACCCCGAACGAACCCTGGGTTACGTCTTCACCTATTATAAATACTTTTTCATCCCGGCTCATTTCATCAGCCAAGGCCTCGTTCAATGCCTCTCTATATCTTATCTCTCTCATCTGATCCTCCTGGTATTTAAAGGACTGCAGCGAAACCAATTGAAAACTTAATGCTTCTTGCTTCAGTCCAAGCCGTACAAATCGCATCAATTAATACAGCGGGCCAATGATTCAGTCGGCGTACAGGGCCGCGGCCAGCAGTTCAACCCCGGGTTCCGGACTCTCCATGGCAAATTTTTCAATCTGAGCGACTTCTTCATCCGCTTCGCTGGCAATCCGGTCCATGTCTTCTTCTGTCAGAACTCCTTGTTCAAGAAGCGCCTGGCCATAGGTCCGGACCGGGTCCTTATCCTTAGCTGCTTGAATGATCTCCTCAGGCCTGGCCTGATTGTGATAGACGTCCGGGTTGCCCTCACCGTGCGAGCGGAAGCGGGTAGTTTTAAGCTCCACCAGGGAAGGGCCTTGGCCCGCCCGGGCTAACTGGACCGCCGCGCTAACAGCCTCGTGGACGGCCAGGACGTCCATGCCGTCGGCCACCACGCCGGGCATGTCATATCCCGCCGCCAGATCGGCGATATCTTCCTTGGCATAGGCGTCGGAAATCGGCATAAATTGAGCCACACCGTTATTTTGACATATCCAGATTATGGGCAGCTTCCAGACGGACGACAGGTTCATGGCCTCATGGAGTGTGCCCCGGTTTGAGCCGCCGTCTCCGAAATAAGAAAGGGTCACCTGTTTGCGCCCGTTTTTTTTGGCGGCCAGCCCCCACCCCACGGAAACCGGGAAGCTGGAACCAATGGTTCCACTGCCTCCAAAAATCCCGATTTCAGGGTCCGTGTGATGGAATCCTGACAGCCCTTTGCATCCGCCGGTGACTTTACCGTAATGCTCGGCGACCAGTGGCTTTGGATCGCCTCCCTTGGCGATCAGGTATCCCAGACCATGACCGCGATGGTGGGAGTAAAGATAATCGTCGGGATTAAGAAAAGAACAGCCTCCCACAGCCGCGGCCTCCTCGCCCTGGCCACTGTGGAAAAAACCGAGTATCTTCCCTTCTTGAAGTGCTTTTACACAATGCTCGTCAATTTTTCGTGTGCGCACCATGCTGGTGTACAAGAAAATGAGTTGTTCCTTGGTAAGGTTCATTTCGTCCTCCGTTTAATAAGTCGCTATGAAAATTTGGGTTCAAAACTTTTTTCTTTTATCAAAGCGTTTGCGGTATACGGGCAGACTACCCCATCCGGCTTCAGCCTGTCAATTCCTGATCCGGACTTGGTAGATTCGTCTTCGGGTAATACGCCCCGCTCGACCAGCTTGCGCCCGAATGTCGCGATGGGGTCTTTTCATTATCCAATTTCATTACGGTTCTCCTTCCAAAGTCAAGGCGTAAAAAGAACTTTGGCCGCCTCTTTTTTGAGGGCCAGTTGAAATCCCTGCTCCGCCTCATCCAGAGGTAGTTTATGGGTTATCATTGCTTCAACATCCAGTAAACCTGAAGATAAAAGGTCGAGTACCCTGGTCCAGGTTTGGGCGTCATAGGCGTAGGCACCTAACAATTTTTTTCTCCCCCTAACCATGGGAATCGGATCGAAACTGGCTGGGCCTGAATGTATTCCGATAAGGATGACCTCTCCGCCCGGCCTTACCATGTCCAATCCCTGGGGAATGGAATTCGGGTTTCCCGTGGCTTCGAAGACCAGGTCCAACCCGCGGCGAAATCCTTCACCAGCCAGTTCCCTGGCCTTATCCACGGGGTCTTCCTCATCCACATTTATTACCACGTCGGCTCCGAATTTCTCCGCCAGGGCGAGTCTTCTCTCATCCGCGCTGGTACCGACCATCATGACCAGGCCGGCCCCACCCGCTTTCAGTAACTGGAGTGTTAAAAGCCCTATTGGACCTGGACCTAAAACGGCCGTCTTCAAACCCATTTTAAAATCCGAGATATCAATCGCGTTCAAACAGACCGCCAGCGGTTCGGAAAGTGAAGCCGCGTCAAAGCTCACGTTTTCCGGTATCTTGAAGATATTGGCTCCGGCCGTAAGGCGGGCGTATTCGGCGAAGTACCCGTTGGAAATTATTCCAGGCGCCAGGCGGCTGGTGCATGAGTCACCACGGCCTATCCGGCAGTCAGGACACTGGCCGCAGGGCATACCCGGCATGGCCGTTATCCGGTCGCCCACGGCCACCTGGGTCACTTCATCTCCGGTCTCGACAACCTCGCCGGAAAATTCATGCCCCAGGATTACCGGAACGTTCACGATTTGCGAACCTGGCGCCCACTCGTAATAATGGACGTCGCTGCCGCAAAGGCTGCCGGCCACAACTTTAACCAGAATATCGGTACTGCCTATTTCCGGGACATCGGCCTCAAGCACCTCGATCCCCGGTTCCCTTTTAGTCTTGAAGATGGCCTTCATCTTAGTATTCGGCATTTGAGTTTCTCAATTTCCCTCGATAAGAGGTTTAAAATCGGCAAGCTGTTTGGTGGCAATCAGGCGCGAATCGGTCAGCGCTTCGGTTCTAAAATGAGCGGCTTCCTGATATTTGGGATCCATACCCATTTTAAGGAACGCGGCCCGTGAAGGATACCTGACCAGCATGACCAGATCCCATTCATCCCGGCCGATCACGGACGCCTCGGCCCGGCCGAGGTAAACCAGCTGGCCACCAAGATCATTTATTATTTTTTCAGTGGCCCGCGCGTATTTGACATAGGATTCGGCCCCGCCGTCCGGCTTGAACTTCAGTAGATTGAGCATCACTACCGGTCCTTCGTCCGGCAATTCAGACACTTCCTTTAATTGCTCCGCAGTAGGCAATAGGTAGCTCATCATCCTTCTCCTTCAATCTTTGGCTCTGAGTGGTTACTAATTCAGTCTCATTCCACCGCATACGTTCAAGGCCTGACCGGTTATTTCCCGGGCTTCTTCGGAGACCAGGAATACAACGGCATTTCCTATATCCTCAGGGCTCTGAACTCTTTTCAGAGGGATGGAGCGGTCAACGATATTATCAAAAATCGCTTTCGGATCCAGGTCCTTATAATCCGGATTAGACGACTGGAGGATCCGAGCCCCTTCGGCCCACATGGGGGTCCATATAATCCCGGGACAGACCGTGTTCACATTAACCCCATAGGGGGCCAGATATATGGCCATGGATTGACTCCAACTGATCACACCGGCTTTGCTGGCGGAATAAGGGGCCAGGAAAGC
>JAZGHI010000356.1:0-2254 GCA_036480955.1 Candidatus Adiutricales bacterium | reverse complement strand
CCCTCCCTGCAAAGGCATCGGCCCGGTACTCTCCTTTTTCAAGAATCACCTCACCGTTGATAAGGACATGTTCTATGCCCTCGGAAAGCCGATAGGGTTGGCTGAAGGAGGCGCGGTTGTTGACTGTATGGGGATTGAAAATTGTGATATCGGCAAAAGCCCCCTTTCTTAAGAGGCCTCGATCCTTAAGCCGCATCTGCCGGGCTGGAAGCGAGGTCATTTTCCTGACCGCTTCTTCCTGGGTAATAATTTTTTTATCCCGGGCGTAAAATCCCAGCACTTTTGTAAACGCCCCGTAAGCGGCCGGATTATTCGGCTTAAAATCAGCCCCGATAATGTCCGTCATGACCGAACAGTCCGGGTCTGACAGCAGGTGGCCCATGTAGTCGTCACCTTGTGGATTGTCCACTCCGCCGCCCATTATGAATAGACGGCCCCGTTCCTCCAGGATGAGGTCGAAGATCGTATCATACTCGTTTTGGTCAGACTCTTCCACAATATCCTTCATCATCAAGCCCTCGTATTTCAGGTTCTTCTCTTTCCGGAACCCGTATAATACGTTTGAGAATCCGAAGAATTTATCGGTCCAGTAGTTATGCTCCCAGTTGGGCCACTCAGGGATAAAATTTTCCAGCTCATCAATCGCAAGTTTACGTATATCAGGATTTTTAAGCCGGCTGAAGAATTTATCCAGACCGCCGTCAAAAAGCCACGGCGGGAGAAGCGCCAGAACCGTAGTCGGGCCAAAAGCCCAGGGGATGTTATCATGGCCGATGGGAACTCCCCGATCCTGGGCCTCTTTTATTAACTGCATGGTTCGGGTCCGTGCTTCACCTCTTCCTCCGGCATGGTGGGATAGATGCAGGGGGATGCGATTAGTCTCAGCGATGTGAATTACCTCGGCCACGGCTTTATCATAATTACGGCCAAGGCCCCGGGTGTGCGTGACCAACGGTCCACCGAAATCGGTCATCACCGAAGCCAGGTCCACCAGCTCATCAGTATGCGAAAAAATACCCGGGCAGTAAAACAGGCCCACGGATAGACCAATGGAACCAGCGTTGAGAGATTCTTTCAGCATCCTCTTCATTTCAGATGATTCATTTTCGGTTGCGAAACGGGCTTCTAATCCCATAGCGCTGGTCCGAAGAGTGTTGTGGCCGGTCAGGATAGCCACGTTGAAGGCCTGGCCGCTGGTTTCCAGAAAGGCCAGGTATTCGTCCATGCTGGTCCACAGAAAGTCCAACCCATCACGAGGGAGGGCGAAATTCCAGTAAGTACTCAAGCTTTTCTCGGCTTTACGTTCGAGCGGTGCCGGACTGAAACCGCAGTTACCGGCCACAATGGTGGTCACGCCCTGAAAGGCCCAGCCTTTGAGCACTTCAGCGTGTCGAGGCACGGGTAAAAAGAAATCAAGGTGTGTGTGTGCATCGATAAATCCAGGAGCCACCACTAACCCTTGCGCATCAATCGTTTTAGCGGTTTTAACCTCCGGGAAGAGTCCCACGTCCAGGATCCGATCGTTTTCCACAAGTAAATCGGCCCGAAAAGCCGGAGTACCGGTTCCATCCATAACCAGACCGTTTTTTATCAGCCTTTTGTCCCCCATTTAACGCTCACTTTGTCTTAGTTCAGGTCTCAAAAACGAGACCTCTAGTTGTAGCAATCCATATAAAAACAGCCCCGGTTTCTCGCTTGTACACCTAGATTAGGATATCATCTGGCTGTTGGTGTAGTCGTTCAACCTGGGTGAAAATATGGACTATTTAATCGCTGGATCTGCCTATAATGAGCATATCCTTAGCATTGGCCCGAGGTGTGGCACACCGCGGACCGAGTTCATCGAAGAATTCGTCAGGATCCACGTCAGCTTCCGGAGCAAAAACTCCGGTTCGGGTGATCCTGCCTTCCGCCAGCATCTTTAAACCGATAGCCTGGGGCACCCCTGTTGCCCCACCCATACCACCTCCAACTCCAGCGGACACGGTTACCCCAACTGCTGTGGGCCGGCCATCTTTGAGGCCCCGGGCATAGGCGAAGAGACCCGGCAGCCTGGGCCTCTCCGGATCTTCCGGTTCTTCTTGAATGAGCCTTTCACGTTGACTTTCAGTCGGGTTGGTCAACGCATCCGCAGCTTCATCCACTGTCATTCGTCCTGCATCTACTTCGGCGGCGAGTTCCTTTAAAAAGTTGACAAGGGATTCAGTTATAACCATCACATTACAGCTGTTCTTTATACCTGTATGGTACCGCG
>JAZGHI010000355.1:0-2103 GCA_036480955.1 Candidatus Adiutricales bacterium | reverse complement strand
TTTACTTAATATCAGGTGATTAGATATATTTTTTAATGTATTGCTTCAACTGTAGATTCTCCCTTGGAAAACCTGATTCCAGGTTTTTTCACGGTTTTGTGTTGGATCGAAATTGTTTCTCTAATTTCTTTTTTATAGAATCCAGTTTCTTATACCTGGTTACTACCTCCCGTCCGTATTTCGAATTTGAAGAGTTATTTACATATGTTTTGAGCAGGTATTTGTCCGTAAGGACTTCATCGCAGAAGAATATCAGTTTCTCGAACACGGGTTCGTAGTAGTCCACAATCTGCTTCTTATTTTCGTTTAAGAATTCAATTAATACGTCTATCAGATCCAGATAGCGCACATTTTTTTTGGCCCTTATTATCAGTTCCAGGCGATGTACTGTATTAGCCTGCCGGATATAGGCCATTTGCTCAAGGATGTTTCTATGAATCACTCTATTGGACCTAAAGTGTTTGGCCATAGAGGGATTTAAAATATATGAATCTATGACCCCTTCCACCTTTTCCAGAAATGCCGGTGAGACGGAGACGAAACGGCGCTGATGCTTTCTAAGCCAGGCGGAGAGGAATTTGAGGCGGTTCTCGTGCTTGGTGGTCCCGTCAATAATCTCCTGACCCTGGTATACTATACTGCCGGAATATTCCCCGCGGACGATGTCGTTTAAGTTCAGCAGCCTGTCCTCCCTGGCCTGGAGCACGTTGAGCCATGGGAACCGTTCGCCGGTTCTGGGATGTATTATTTCCTGGTTTACCAAGGACAAGGCCCTTTCCTCATTCACGTTATGCTCGTTGTACCGGTGCTGTTGATAAGTGGCGCGAAGAAGGACTACCTGCCTCTCAGGGTCTACAAAGTAACCCTCCTGCTCAAGCTGGACGACTAAATCCTGCGAGGTGATGTTCAGGGGAACGAGGGCCACTTTTTCGACCTGTGGGTAAGGATTGGAAACGTTGGGGTGGTAGAGTGTGGTTAACACGCGGTCGGAATGACCATGGACCTTTATCAGGAATCGTTCTTTCCTGCGGCAAAGCTCCCGGGCGAATAGGGCGGCCGAGGTTCTTCTCTCCGATGAGATCGGAAATCCGTAGAGTTCCATTAAAAACCGGTAAACCATCAGGCGGTTTTCTCGGTACGATTCGTTATCCCTGGCCATAAATTTTCCAATCTGGTGGCCGAAATTTTTTATTTCCCAATCAAGGTTGGAGGGAAACGATGCGAATAATCCGAGAAAACCATAAACATTATCTTCATTTCGGCCGATTACATGGGCTCGATCCATATGAAAAAGGAATTCCAGTACCGCCGGATAGTTAGACAGGGCAGTCAGGTCTTTATTTTCAAGACGGGTTTCGAAATCGAGATGGTATTCGCGAGTAAGCCTGGATTTGAACGTGGTATGATTTGAGTCTGATGTTGAACTTCTGACCGTGGTTGAACGGCCGGTTTCTTCTTGCTCTAAAGGTTCAAGCAGATCGAATTGAAATATTTCTGATTGATAATCCAGAGGCCGGTCCAGAACCAGAAGGCTGAAACTGGGCAGACGGGGATATTCCACCAGATTATCGTCAAAAGACGGGAGGAGTTCGTTAGGTTCTATAATGGGGTAATCAGAACTGTAGGGTCGCAGCAGTACATGGGACATGTGCACATAGTCCAAGACTTCCTTGATGGTATCCAGGTCCTCGGCAAGGGTTTCGCCACGCAGATATTCGCTTAGAGTTCGATCTTTAATTTTAACTTGGGTAAAGTTGTCCAGCAGCATCCGGTCTTGCCCTTTATCTTTTATTATTTGAAATATTATAATGAAATCAGATATTAGTCAAGCAAGAGCTGGTTTTTCCCGGGCAATAAATTTATGATACTATGCAGAAAAAAAGGGCCCTCCCGCCTCGATGCCGGTTGGCTGGGTCTCCCAATTAAACTCGGTGCAAGGCCACCCGAGAATATATGCAAAACTGGGTGAGCGCTTTCTTTACTTTTTCTTCAAGTTGGGGTAACTTACACTAAAATTTGACTTGACAAGGCGGGAAGTTTAGCTAAAGTTACGTCTTTACCCGAGGGGATCGAGGGTGAATTTAAAAATCAAAGTAGCTGACA